>CAJPTP010000023.1 GCA_905373555.1 uncultured Francisella sp.
GTTTGGCGGCCGCGATCCCGCCGCGCCGGGCGCGTTTGATCGCGGGGGCGAGAGCGAAGGGGCGCAAGCCGGGGCTCTTTTCCCCGCCCCCGAAGGCTTCGGCCCGGCGCCGGATGGCGGCGGCGCGCCTCGCGTGAATCGAAGCGAAACGGCGAGGCCCGGCGCCGGCGGCGAGGCGCCCCAACGCGAAGCCGACGACGGGGCCGACGGGCCCGAAGCCGGCTTGGCCGCTTTGGCGGCGCCGCTTGGCGCGATCGACGGCCAAGACGCGGACTGGCTGCACTGCGTCAACCAGCTGGTCTACCTGCGCTTCAACGACTTCACGGGCGAAACGGCCGTCATTTTGAGCTTGCGGCCCGCGAGCGCCTCGCTTGGCCGCCAAGACGAAACCAAGGAATTCGACGGGTTCGTCAACACGTTGGCGCAGTTTTTCGCGGATCGCGACCCGGGCGCCGCTTGGAAAACCTTGGACGAGCGCAAGGAATATCCGGATTGGCGCTCCGCGTTCGACGCGATCGTCCAAGAGGAATCGCCCGGCCGGGCGATCATTCTGTGCTCGCGCCTGTCGCGCTTCGCGGCTTTGAGCCGCAACGTCGAATTGATGCGCGAAAGATTCGGCGCCGCGCCCGGCGACGGGCGACCGGCGCAACCGCAAACGCAGACGCCAACGCGGGCGGCGGGTCGGGCCGAGCCCAAGATGCTTTTTGCCCTGCATCCCAACGACTATGCAGCCCAACCCGAGCTCAAAGCTCAGTTGTGGGATGCCCTGAAAGGTTTTTATGGCTTGCGATAAGAGCCTCAATCCCGACGGACGGATCAAGCGCAGCGCCGCGATTTCGCCCCGGGCGGGCGCCCGAGCGCCGGATTCGCCCGCCCCACGGGCCCGCGGCGCCCGGACCGCGCCGGCCATCGCCGCCCTCGCTCTTTGCGCGATTCTTGCCGGCGGTTGCGCCCAAAGCTTGGAAGACAAGATGGAAAGCCGCTCTTTGATCGACGAGCGCAACGCGCTGATGGCGCAAACGCCCCCCGATCGTTGGATCGATCTGCGCGGGCTCGACCCCGACAACATCAAGCGTCTGGCGACGCCCACGACGCTTTGGAAGATCTCCAAGCCCGGGGGGCGGCCATCCTATCTTTTGGCGTGCATGCCGCGCGCCCGCAGAAGAATCCCGCTGTCCGACGCGGCCGTCAAAGCCGCCCGGGAGTCCGACGCCATCATCACGGGCCGACAGATCGCCATGACCTACGCCGAGCAAAACAGCAAGGAGATGCTCGACGCCGACAAAGACATGGCGGACTTGCAAACCGAGCGCAGGCTGGTGCATTACTTGGGCGAAGACGCCTACGACGCGATGGAGACCCGAATCGGCTACGACAAAGAGTACGGCGTTTTCGTCACGGCCAAGATGTTCAACAGGCTCAAGCCGTGGGCCGCCGCCATGCTGGCCAACGACGCCTCGATCTCCTTGGGCTCGGGCGCGTACGGCCAAGAATGGATGCTCGCGAAGGTGGATGAGGACGCCCGCATGGCGATCCGGCGAGCTCGGCTGGGCGAGTATTCCTTCGCCAGCGAATACGCCGACTCCGACCCGCAAGCCCCGCAAGCGCGAGCCTTCAGCCGCCAAAGCTTGGGCTCCGTCGCTCAGGGGCATGCCCAATGGAAGCGGCTGGGAACGAGCGACGCGGCGAAGCTGGTGCTGTTCATCGACGAAAACTGGAAGGCTTTGTCGAATTTGAGCGAATGGGCCCAAGACGCCTACGAGCTCAAAAACATGGGGGCTTACATCACCGCCAGAGAGCTTAGGCTCAACATCGCGTGCAAAGGCGACCCCAATTTGGTCGCGTTTTTCAGGATCGCGCGCGCCGAAACGCTGGAATCCTGGTCCAAACTGCTGGACAAGCAGGTTTTGGCCTCCAACGCGCAAGTCGCGGTCGGCGTCGACGCGGCTTTGGCGTACGGCGACGACGGGATCCTAAGCCGCCTGCAAAAAATGGGTTACGCGATTGAGCCCGTCGACGAGTGAAGCGGGCTCGGCGCGCCATGGGGAAGAAAAAAAGAGCCGCCAAGCCCCTTCCCCCCCCCCAGAGGGGGGGGGAAGGGGCTTCTTGCCAAGGCCGTTTGCCGCAAGGCAACTGCGATTTTTTTGACCCGATCCGCAGGCCGGCATGGAAACAACGCCGTCGACGCGCAAACGGGTTGGGATGGGCCGATCTTCAACAGCGGGCCAACGCGCCCGATTAGAAAGAAAAAGGCAATGGAAGAGAGGCGCGACGAGGGAAAAAACCGGGGAGCCGAAAAGCAAAGAAGCCGGCGCGCGAAGGCGAAGGCGAAGGCGAGACAAAAGGCATAGGGGGAAATGAGAAACGCGCGGAGCAATCCGCGCGTTTCAAGATAGGCGGCGAGCCTGACCCTCGGCACTAAGCAACCTCAGGTGGGCTGCTCGCTTCCGCGCCTGACCCTTTGTCTGATTAGCCCATGCGAGGAGACCCGCCATGAATTTTTGATTCTATGCATCGATAGGCGACCTGTCAAGGCCGATCGGCTTTTTTTGCCCGCGCCGAGCGCCGAAAACGAAACTGCGCCCCGCCGGCCTTGCGAGCGCCGCTGAATCGGGAGGCTCAAACTCCGGGCGCGCTTACCCCAACAGCAAGGAATCGTCGTCAAGCTTCTTGCCGCGGGTCTTCTCGAACATCTCCAGCAAATCGATGACCGACATTTTTTTGCGCCGCTCGCCCTTGACGTCGAGAATGACGCGGCCGCGGTGCAGCATGACGGTGCGGCTGCCGTATTCCAAGGCGTCTTTCATCGAATGGGTCACCATCATCGCGGTGAGATTGCCCGACGTCACGATCTCGTTGGTGAGCTTCAGCACAAAAGACGCGGTTTTGGGATCCAAGGCCGCGGTGTGCTCGTCAAGCAGCAGGATTTTTGACGGGCGCAGCGACGCCATCAGCAGGCTCACCGCTTGGCGCTGGCCGCCCGAAAGCAGCCCCATGCTGTCGGTCAGACGATTCTCCAACCCCAAGTTCAGCGCCGCGAGCTTGGAACGGAAAACATCGCGGATTTCTTTGTTCAGGCTCAGCTTGAAGCCCACCTTGCGGTCGCGCCGGAAGGCCAAGGCCAGATTTTGCTCGATCGACAGCGATTCGCAGGTGCCCGCCATGGGATCCTGAAAAACGCGGGCGATGAAGGGCGAGCGCTTGTGGGTCGGCATGCGCGTCACGTCCTGCCCGTCGATGACGATCTTGCCGAAATCGACCCGCTGCTCGCCCGTGAGCGCATTGAGGAAAGTGGACTTGCCCGCCCCGTTGGAGCCGATGACCGTGACAAACTCGCCTTTGTCGATGCTCAAAGACAAGCCGCGCAGAACGGGGTTCTCGATCGGCGTGCCGCGGTTGAAGGTGACGTACAGGTTCTGCGCCGTCACCATGCCGCCTTGCAGCGCTCGGGATTCCGCGGCGCCCCGGTCTTTGTCCTTGGCGGCCTCGGCCGAACCCGGCGCGGCGGGCGACCGCCCCTTGGCGCTTTGCCCGGCGCCGTGCGCTTGGGTTTGCTCTGACAATACGGCTGCGTTGGACGAAGGTTGGGGGCTGATTGTTCTCATGGTTGGTTGTGCGCTTTGGTTTTCGCCGCCGCCTTGGCATGGCTTAGGCGTCGCGGTCGCTTGTTATTTTTCGCTCGGTGGTTTTTTCTGTTTTTTTCCGCCGGCCTCCGGGCTCCTCTCCGGCGCCGGCCGCTATATTCTTTTCGGTTGTCTCCGAACCCGGAAACCCCGATCGCAGGCTGCGCCCAAAGGCGCGAAACTCTTTCATTGGGCGAAGCGCCCGGCCTTGCGCGACAGCTTCGATTTCAGCTGAGGCACGACCAAGGCCGCGATCACCAGCAACGCCGTGATCAGGTTCAAATCCTGCGGGCCCAAGCCGATCACCTGCAGATAATCGCTGCCCAAAGCCAGCTGGATAAAGAAACGGTACAGCAAAGAGCCGACGACGACGCCCAAGGAGATCAGGAAGAAGCGCTTGGCGGGAAACAGAGCCTCTCCGATGATGACGGCCGCCAAACCGATCACGATGGTTCCCATGCCAATGGAGATGTCATAGCCGCCTTGGGACTGGACATACATCGATCCCCCCAGCGCCACCAAGGCGTTGGAAATCCCCATGCCGATCACGACCATCTTGCCCGTGTTGATTCCCTGCGCCCGGGCCATGCGCGGGTTCGCTCCCGTGGCGCGCATGGACATGCCGATCTCGGTGGCGAACAGCCAATCCAACGCGATCTTGACGGCCACGACGATCCCCGCCAAAACGACGGCGCGAATCCAAATCGAGTTGCCGTCGTTGACAAACGGATCGAACACGGTGCCTTGGGGCACGTTGATCAAAGCTTGGTTGGGGGCGCCGACGATGCGCAGGTTGATGGAGTACAAGGCCACCATCACCAAAATGCCCGCCAGAAGATTCATGATCTTGAAACGGACGTTCAAGAAAGCCGTGACCAAGCCCGCGCAAAAACCCGCCGCCGCGCCCGCCAACGTCGCAAGCCAAGGGTCGAGGCCCTTGACCAGGCACACCGCGCAAACGGCGCCGCCCAAAGGGAAGCTTCCGTCGGCGGTCATGTCGGGGAAATCAAGCAGCTTGAACGAGATGAGCACGCCCAACGCGACCAAGGCATAGATGAACCCGCTTTCGATGGAACCGTAAAATGCGATCGATGACATGCCAAACCCATTCCGGCGGCGCAAGGGCCGCGCCCTGCGCCAAGCCGCCCCGAAAGAAAGGAAGCCGACAACCGCAAAAAGCGGATCGGGCCGCTGCGGGGCGTTTCGAGCGAAAAAAGCTCGGATTGTAATTCAAAAAACAAAAAAAGAGGAACTTAAGCCGAAGCAAAAACCTTATTGAGCGGCCTTGGAGGCGGGGGCGTCCCCGCCTTCGGCCGCGGCCGCGGCCGCGCCGGGCTCGGCGCTCGTTTGGCCGGCGTTTTCGGCCTCAGATCCCGCCGCTTCGCCCATTTGCCCGCCGGCTCCCCGGGCCTCGCCGTCTTGGCCCTCGCCCTTGGCGGGAGCGCCGTCGACAAAATCGGCCTTGTCCAACACCGCCTGCGGCAGCTCAATCCCCATTTCGCGCGCGTGCTTGGGGCTAAGGTAAATGCTGTTTTCGGTCAAGACTTGGCTGGGGATGGCGCCCGGTTTCTCGCCGCGCAGGATGCGGTCGATCACCTCGCCCGTCTTGCGCCCCAACTCTTTGTAGCTGATGCCCACGGCCGCGACCGCGCCGCGCTCGACGATGCCCACATCCGCCGTGAACAAGGGCAGCTTGCCATCCTTGGCGGTGGCGTACAAAGATTCGTAGGCGGAGGCGACGTTGTTGTCCAAGGACGTGTAAATGGCGTCCACCTTGCCCGTCAAAGATTTCGCGGCGGGCGGGATGTCGGTCGTGCGCTGCGCGGGGGCCGCGACGACCTCGATGCCGCGCGCCTCCCCCTCTTTGACCAAAGACTCCAGCACGACGGCGGAGTTGACCTCTCCGGGCGAATAGACATAGCCCAATTTCTTGAGGTTGGGCATCACATTTTGGAACAAATCCATCTGCGTTTTGAGCGGGGTCGCGTCGGACACGCCCGTCACGTTGGTGCCGGATGGCTCCCACGAAGGCACAAGCTGCGCGGCGACGGGATCAGTGACGGCGGCGTAAACAATGGGGATCGTTTTGCTCGCGGCCACCAAGGATTGGGCCGAGGGCGTCGCGATGCCGACCATCACGTCGGGCGATTCGGAAACGAACTGCTTGGCGATCTGCGCCGAGATGGACGTGTTGCCTTGGGCGCTTTGAAACTTGACCTCCAAGTTCTTGCCCTCTTCCCAGCCTCTGGCCTTCAATTCCTCAATCGCCCCGTCCCTGACCGCGTTGAGGGCGGTGTGATCGACGATGGCCGTCATGTACACTTTCTTCGCGTTTTCGGCCGCCGGCGCCGTCGGGGCCGCTCCGCCTTGCGCGGTTTGCGCGTTTTGGGCGCCGTTGGCCGCGGGCTGCGAGCAAGAGGCCAGCAATGCGCACGCGGCGACCGCAAAAGCCGCCCAAGCGGATTTGAACGTCTTCATGTGATTGGATCTCCTCGATCTGTCGGCTTCGCTCCCGGCTTATGCCGCTTGGGGCATGGTTGGCCGCAGGGCAAATCGCGCGCGGCGAGGCATTCCGAGCCGCGCCGCGGGCGCCGGTCATGACTGTTGGGCGGCCTTTTCGGGTTCGGCGGCGCCGCCCTTGGGCGCGCCGTCCGGCGCCTCGGTTTTGCCCGCTTCGGCGCCCCCCTCATCCTCCAAGGCCGCGGCGGCGGGAGCCTGTTTGGCTTCAGGGCTCGACGCGGGGGCGCCCTGCTCCGAGGGGGAGCCCACAACGCGCGTCGCTCGCCCGACGATGGACTGCGGAATCACGAAGCCGATCGCCTTGGCGTTGTCGAGGTTGATTTCCAAGTCGAATTGATCGGATCGGCGCGAGGCGAGCTCGCCCGGTTTTTTGCCGCGCAGAATCTGATCGACGAGCTCCGAGGCGCCCAAGCCGATGTTGCGGTAGTTCACGCCCAATGCCGCGACGGCGCCCTTGTCGACCGTTTCGGTGTTGCTGCCGACCAAAGGCACTTTGATGTCGCGCGCCACCTTGGCCAAGGCCTCATAGGAAGAGACCACGTTGTTGTCAAGCGAGGTGTAGATCAAATCGACCTTTCCCGCCAATGAGCGGGCGGCGGGCGGAATATCGACCGTGCGCTGCGCGGGGGCGGCGACGATCTGCAGGCCCTTGGGCTCGACGATCTTCTTGAGCCTGTCCAGCACGGAGGCGGAGTTGACCTCGCCCGGAGAGTAGACGTAGCCAATGTTTTTGAGGTTGGGGACGAGCTCTTGGAGAAACTCGACTTGACTCTCCAGCGGCAGCTCGTCGCTGAAGCCCGTGACGTTGGTGCCGGACGGCTCGAACGAGGGCACCAGCTCCGCCGCGACGGGATCGGTCACGGCCACATAAACGATGGGGATCGTCTTGGTGGCGGCGACGAAAGATTGCGCCGAAGGCGTGGCGATGGCGACCAACACATCGGGTTGCTCAGAGATGAATTGCTTGGTGATCTGCCCCGCGATGCCTGTGTTGCCTTGGGCGCTTTGAAATTTCAGCGTCAAATTGCGCCCATCCACCCAGCCTTTTTCAGCCAACCCGTCGACGATCCCTTGACGCGCCGCGTCCAAGGCGGGATGGTCGACGATGGCCGTGATGAATACCTTCTTCTGCGCCCCGTCGGCGCCGTCTCCGGCCGACGCTTGGGAAGCTTCCGGCGCCTGAGGTTGGGGCCCCGGGGCGCTTTGCCCGGAGCAAGAGGCCAAGGCAAAAGCGCCCGCCATTGCCAGCGCGGCCAATTTGGCCGACACAGCCTTCGATGTTCTCATGAGCCTGGTCCTTGATGCTTGATCCTGTGGTTCAAAACCGCAAACGGGGCGCCGGGCCCCGAGCGCAGGCGATATTTTGGGCGGTTGCAACGGCAAGCGAAAAGAAAAGAGCAAAAGATAAAATGAACGGAAAAAGCGAAGACAAACCGACAAAAACAAAAGAACGGACTAAACAACAAAGATCCGAAGCCGGCCAAACCCCGCCCGGCCCCATGCCGAAGTTCCGCGCTTGCTCACGGACGCCCGCCCCCGGCCGCGGGCGCGTCGTTGGGAATCCCATTGACGGTCTTGGCGGCCTTGAGCACCTCTTGGGGAATCTCGAACCCCACCGCCTTGGCGTTGTCGGTGTTCACGTGAATCTCAAAATGGCTCGCCAGCATCACGGGGATGTCGCCGGGCTTCTCGCCGCGCAGCACGCGGTCAACCAAGCCCGAAATCTCGACGCCCATGTTTTTCTGGTCGTAGCCCAAAACGGCGGTCGCGCCCGATTTGAGCGCCTCGGCGTTGCTCGCGACCAAAGGGATCTTGATTTCCTTCGCCACGCGAAACAGCGACTCATAGGCGGACGCCACGTTGTTGTCCGAGGACGTGTAAATGACCTGAACTTTCCCGGCCAAGGAGCGCGCGGCGACGGGAATGTCGGCCGTTCTTTGGGCGGGCGCGGGGCGCACCGTCAGGCCCTCCTTCTGCGCGACGTCCCGGAGCTGAGCCAGAACGGAAACGGAATTCGCCTCTCCGGGCGAATACACGTAGCCAATGTCCTTGAGCCCCGGGACGAGCTTTTCCATCAGCTCCACCTGCTGATCCACGGGCAGAACGTCCGAATAGCCCGTGATGTTCGTGCCGGATGGGCCCATGGAGTCCACCAGACCGGCCGCGATGGGGTCGGTCACGGCGGCGAACACGATCGGCACCTCTTTGGTGGCGGCCGCCATCGCCTGGGCCGTGGGGGTGGCGATCCCAATCATCACGTCGGGCTTTTCAGACACGAATTGATTGGCGATTTGCTTGGCGATGGGCATGCTGCCTTGGGCGGTTTGATAGCGAAAATCCAAGTTCTCGCCCTGTTTCCACCCTTTGGCCTCCAGCCCCTCCAAGATTCCGTCGCGAATCTCGATCAAGGCGGGATGCTCGACGATCGCGGCCACCATCACTTTTTTCGCGGCCCCATCCGACGGGGCGTCGCCTGCGCTCGCCGATTCCGTCCGGGCGCCTTGGGCGTCCGGCGCCGAGGCGCCCGGATCCGATTGGGCGGCTTGGCCCGCCTCTTGGCCGACGGCCGCGGGAGCGCTCGGGGCTTCGGTTCGCGAAGCCGATTGCGGCCCGCAGGCGCTCAGCGCCAAAGCCAAAGCGACGGCGGCGGATCTCAAAAGAATGCCGGATTTCATGTTCCCCTTCCCCCACCCGGCGGCGCCACCCGGGCGCCCGCCGAATCCGGAATGGGGAAACATCGCCCCGCGCCGGACAAAGATGAAATTGAGATTATGCGTGATTATGCCAAAAAAGCAAGCGGATGAGGCCGCATAAAACATAAAAAATCATATTTTATGCGAAACATGAAATATATTTTCAATTTACAGAACACTCATGGCGCAACGGCGGCGACGCCCCCGCGCAACGGGTATGAATCTCCCGGCCCGGCCGCTGCGGCCGGGCGCGCCGCGGAAAAAGGCATGGCGCAGCGAATCTGAAAGAGCCGGTTGAAGGATCCGCTCAACGGCGTCGAGGCGAGGCCGGACAAGAAAACGATCGAGAGCCGCAGCCGCGCCGCAAAAGCTCATACGTGAATCGCGCAGAAAACCGCGAATCGCCGACATGCGACAAAAGGCGGCAAGAAAAAAAACGGGCATTGAAAAGCGGAACAAGCGGAAAAGCAAAAGAAAGGGGGAAAAAAGATCAAAAAACAGAGAAGAAGAAA
>CAJPTP010000024.1 GCA_905373555.1 uncultured Francisella sp.
GCTTTCACTCGTCGTCGCCGTCATCCTCGGCGTCGCCCTTGGATCGGCCGTTGCCTTTGCGCGCGGGCTCGGCCTCCCCGTCGGGGGCGGAGTCGAAGCCCATGGCGTCCAAGGGGACGTCGCGCGCGGGGCGAATGTCGGTTTCCGAGGCGTCGAAGGAGCGCAGGTACGGGGCGCGCGACAGCAAACCGCCCGCCGCTTCGGCGTCCGCGGGGCTGCCCTCGGGCGCCAGGCCGTCGATTTCCGACAGCGGCAGATCCGCCCGGGCGCCCATGCGCTCGAGCTCGGCGTCGCGCAAATCCTCGTCGCTGGGCGGAACATCCAGCAGCCGATCCACGCGCCCCGAGCCCGAGGCGGCCTCCTCCTCGGCGCGCCGCCGGCGGGCCATGTGGTACATCATGCCCGTGCCCGCCGGGATCAGGCGGCCGACGATGACGTTCTCCTTCAAGCCGCGCAGCTCATCGACCTTGCCCATGATCGAGGCTTCGGTCAGAACGCGGGTGGTCTCTTGGAACGACGCGGCCGAGATGAAGGAATCGGTCGACAGCGACGCCCGGGTGATGCCCAGCAGCACGTTCTCGTAGCGCGCGGGCTCCTTGCCCTCCTTCTGAAGCTTGTCGTTGGCCGCCATGAGCTCGCCGCGGTCGACCTGCTCGCCCGCGATGTAGGCGGAGTCGCCGGGCTCGATCACGTTCACGCGCTGCAGCATCTGGCGAATGATCACCTCGATGTGCTTGTCGGAAATCTTCACGCCTTGCGAGCGATAGACGCTTTGCACCTCGTTTTTGATGTAATCGGCCAAAGCCTCGATGCCGTTGAGGCGCAGGATGTCGTGCGGGTCGACCTGACCGTTGACGATCATGTCGCCCTTGCTCACCTCTTGGCCGTCGTGCACCAGCAGCTGCTTGTCCTTGGAGATCATGTGCTCCTTGGCCACGCCGCTCTTGTCCGTGATGATGAGCCGGAACTTGCCCTTGGTCTCCTTGCCGTAGCTCACCACGCCCGAAACCTCGGCCAGCTGGCCGACGTTCTTGGGCGAGCGCGCCTCGAACAGCTCTTGCACGCGCGGCAGGCCGCCCGTGATGTCCTTCGCGCGCAGGGAATCTTGCGGGACTCTGGCCAATTCCTCGCCGCGCGCCACCTCCTGCCCATCCTCGACCATCAAGATCGCCAGAGGCGGCAGCGAGACGGACACCGGCGTGTCGGTGTTGTCGTGGGTCACGAGCTCGCCGTTCTCGTCGAGCAGGTGAACCGTGGGCCGGCCCAAGCTGCGGGCCTCGGCGCCGCGCACGTCGATGATCTCGCGGCTGGTGATGCCCGTCGTGGGGTCGCTCGACACCTTCACGTTGACGTCGTTGACGAAATTCTCGAAGCGCACCCGGCCCGACTGCTCGGTGATGATGGGCATGTAGCTGGGCTCCCAGCGCGCGAGCACCTGCCCGGGCTGCACGGGGTCGCCGTCGTTGATCTGCAGCACCGCGCCGTAGGGGATTTTGTGGAACTCGCGCTCGCGGCCGTTCTCGTCGTTCACGACGATGGCGTTGTTGCGGCTGATGACCACGATTTCGGTCTTGGCCCCCTCGCTTTGGCCCTCCCCCTCGCCAAACGGCGACGCCTCGCCCTTGACGGGGCGCGAGAGGTAGCGCATGTCGCCCTTGTAGTGGGCCGTGCCCTTGACCTTGACGGTGACGCTGGAGGCGCCCGCCGAGCCCGAGGCCGCGCCGCCGATGTGGAACGTTCTCATCGTCAGCTGCGTGCCCGGCTCGCCGATGGACTGGGCGGCGATGATGCCCACCGCCTCGCCGACATTGACCAGCTTGCCGCGGGCCAAGTCGCGCCCGTAGCACTTGGCGCACAGGCCGTAGCGGGTCTTGCAGGTGATGGGGCTGCGCACCTTCACCTCGTCCACGCCCGCCTTGTCCAGCTCGTCGACCATCTTCTCGTCGAACAGCGAGCCCGCGGGGGCGATGACCTCCTTGGTCGCGGGGTTGAGCACGTCGCGCGCGGCCACCCGCCCCAAAATCCTCGAGCCCAAAGACTCGACCACGTCGCTGCCCTGAACCAAGGCGCGCACCTCGTAGCCGTCGTCGGTGCCGCAGTCTTGCTCGGTCACGACCAAGTTTTGCGCGACGTCGACCAAGCGGCGGGTGAGGTAGCCCGAGTTCGACGTCTTCAGCGCCGTGTCGGACAAGCCCTTGCGGGCGCCGTGGGTCGAAATGAAGTACTGAGCGACGCTCAAGCCCTCGCGGAAGTTCGAGGTGATGGGCGTCTCGATGATCGAGCCGTCGGGCTTGGCCATCGTGCCGCGCATGCCGGAAAGCTGCTTGATCTGCGCCGTGGAGCCGCGGGCGCCCGAGTCGGCCATCATCCAAATGGAGTTGAACGATTCCTCGGTTTGCTGCGTCTTGCCGTCCTTTTCCAGAATCGGCCGGCCCGCGTAGTCGTAGGCGTCCTGCTTTTTCAGGGTCTCCATCAGCGACTTGGCGATCTCGTCGCCCACGCGCGACCACTCGTCGATGATCTTGTTGTAACGCTCGCCCTCGGTCACCTCGCCCATCTTGTACTGCCGCTCGGTCTTGCGCACGCTTTCGTAGCCGCGCTCGATGATCTCGGCCTTGTTCTTGGGCACCAGCATGTCCACCGCGGCGATGGAGATGCCGCTTCGGGTGGAGTACTTGTAGCCCGTGTACATCAGATGGTCGGCGAAGATGACCGTGTCGTTCAAGCCGCAGCGGCGGAAGGCTTTGTCGATGAGCTTGGAGATCTCTTTTTTCTTCAAAACCTTGTTGACCGCGTCGAAACCCAGCCCCTTGGGCAGGATCTCCGAAAGCAAGGCGCGCCCGACCGTGGTGTTGACAAGCTTGATCTGGCTTTTGAGCTCGCCCGTCTTGTCGTCGCGCTCCCAGTCCTCGATGCGCACGCGAATCTTCGCGCCCAGCTGAGCCTGTCTCATCTCGCGGCCGACGGCCGGGTCGAAGGCGAAGCTGTTGTAGGCGCGGCTGACCTCGTTGACGTCGCGGAAGACCATGCCCTCGCCCTTGGCGCCCGCCTTTTCGCGGGTCATGTAGTACAGGCCCAAAACGATGTCTTGGGAGGGCACGATGATCGGGTCGCCGTTGGCGGGCGAGAGGATGTTGTTCGAGGCGAGCATCAGCGTGCGCGCCTCCATCTGCGCCTCGATGGACAAGGGCACGTGCACCGCCATCTGGTCGCCGTCGAAGTCGGCGTTGAAGGCCGTGCACACCAAAGGATGCAGCTGAATGGCTTTGCCTTCGATCAGGATCGGCTCAAAGGCCTGAATGCCCAAGCGGTGCAGCGTGGGGGCGCGGTTGAGCAGCACGGGGTGCTCGCGGATCACCTCTTCCAGGACGTCCCAGACCACCGGCTCCTCGTTTTCGACCTTGCGCTTGGCCTCCTTGCCGTTCTTGCACTCGCCCATCTTGATCAGGCCGTGGTAGACGAAGGGCTTGAACAGCTCCAAGGCCATCTTCTTGGGCAAGCCGCATTGGTGCAGCTTGAGGTAGGGGCCGACCGTGATCACGGAGCGGCCGGAATAGTCGACGCGCTTGCCCAACAGGTTTTGGCGAAAGCGCCCGGGCTTGCCCTTGATCATGTCGGCCAAGGACTTCAGCGGCCGCTTGTTCACGCCCGTCATGGTCTTGCCGCGCCGGCCGTTGTCCAGCAGCGAGTCCACAGCCTCCTGCAGCATGCGCTTTTCGTTGCGCACGATGATGTCGGGCGCGCCCAAGGCGATGAGCTTGTTGAGGCGGTTGTTGCGGTTGATGACGCGCCGGTACAGATCGTTGAGATCCGACGTCGCGAAGCGCCCGCCCTCCAAGGGCACCAAGGGGCGCAGGTCGGGCGGCAGCACGGGCAGCACGTCCATGACCATCCACTCAAGCTTCATGCCCGTGCGCTGGAATGCCTCGAGGATCTTGAGCCGGCGCGACAGCTTGGTGATCTTGGCGCCGGACTTGGTGGACTCCATGTCCTGGCGCAGCCGCTCGATCTCCTTGGGGATGTTCATGGTTTTGAGCAGGTCGCGGATGGCCTCGGCGCCCATCTTGGCGTCGAAGTCCTCGCCGTAGCGGGCGACCAGGCGGGCGTACTCATCCTCGCTGACGATTTGGCCGCGGGTGAGGTTGCTTTCCAACCCGGGGTCGATCACGACGTAGGACTCGAAGTACAGCACCTGCTCGATGTTGCGCAGCGTCATGTCCAAAACCGTGCCCAAACGCGAGGGCAGCGATTTGAGAAACCAGATGTGGGCGACGGGGGACGCCAAGTTGATGTGGCCCATGCGCTGGCGGCGCACGCTGGACTGCGTCACCTCCACGCCGCAGCGCTCGCACACGACGCCTCTGTACTTCAGCCGCTTGTACTTGCCGCACAGGCACTCGAAATCCTTGACGGGGCCGAAAATCTTGGCGCAGAACAAACCGTCTTTTTCGGGCTTGAAGGTGCGGTAGTTGATCGTTTCGGCCTTTTTGACCTCGCCGTACGACCAGCTGCGGATTTTGTCGGGGGAGGCGATGCCGATGCTGATCGCGTCGAAGTCCTCCGCCTGCGAGGGATTCATGCCGCTTAGAACGTTTCTTTCGTCATTCATGATCATGTTCGATGTTCCTCATCCCGATTCGGTTAGCGCCGCTCCAGCTCCATGTCCAAGCCCAGCGACCAAATTTCCTTCACCAGCACGTTGAAGGACTCGGGCATGCTCGCCTCGATCTTGTAATCGCCCTTGACGATGTTCTCGTACATCTTGGTGCGGCCCGTGACGTCGTCGGACTTGACGGTGAGCATCTCTTGGAGGGTGTAGGCGGCGCCGTAGGCCTGCAGCGCCCAAACCTCCATCTCGCCCAGTCGCTGGCCGCCGAACTGGGCGCGGCCGCCCAAAGGCTGCTGCGTGACCAGGCTGTAGGGGCCGATGGACCGAGCGTGCATCTTCTCGTCGACCAAGTGGTGCAGCTTGAGGTAGTGCATCACGCCGACCGTCACCTTGCGGTCGAAGGGCTCGCCCGTGCGGCCGTCGTACAGGGTCATCTGCGTCTTGCTGTCGTTGAACTGCAGCCGCTGCACGTCCGGGTCGTCGCCCGGGTAGGCGAAATCGAGCATCTCGTAGATCTCGGATTCCTTCGCGCCGTCGAACACCGGCGTGGCGAAGGTCACGCCCTTGCGCAGGTTGTTCGCCAAGGCCATGATCTCGTCGTCGGAAAAGCCCGAGATGTCCTCGTTGCGCTGCGCCATGCCGTAGAACTTCTCCAAAAAGGCGCGCACTTCCGAAACGGGGGCTTGGCGCCGCAGCATCTTGTCGATGCGGATGCCGATGCCGCGCGCCGCCCATCCCAGATGGACTTCCAAAATTTGGCCGATGTTCATGCGCGAGGGCACGCCCAAGGGGTTGAGCACCAAATCCACGGGGGTGCCGTCGGCCATGTAGGGCATGTCCTCCACGGGCAGGATGCGCGACACGACGCCCTTGTTGCCGTGGCGGCCCGCCATCTTGTCGCCCGCCTGCAAACGGCGCTTGATCGCGACGAAGACCTTCACCATGCGCTGCACCCCGGGCTGCAGCTCGTCGCCCTGGGTCAGCTTCTTCTTTTTGTCCTCGAACAGCTCCTCGACCTCTTTTTGCTTGGCTTCGAGGTTGTCGCGGATGTGCTTGAGCTGCTCTTTTCTGCCCTCATCCTCAAGCTCGATCCCAAACAGCTCCTCGCGCCGGGACAGGCCGTTGATGTAGGTCTTGGTCACCTTGCCGCCCTTGATCGGGCCGTTGGGCCCGGTCTTGGCCTTCTGGCCCGTCACCAGCTTCTCGGCGCGGTTGAAGGCGTCTTCGGCGTAGATGCGCAGCTGGTCGTCCATGTTCTTGCGGTAGCGGCCGATCTCGTAGTCGATGATCGACTGGGCCCGGGCGTCGCGCTCGATGCCCTCGCGGGTGAACTCCTGCACGTCGATCACGGTGCCCTTCACGCCCGAGGGCACGCGCAGCGAGCTGTCCTTCACGTCCGCCGCTTTTTCGCCGAAGATGGCCTTGAGCAGCTTTTCCTCGGGCGTCAGCGTGGTCTCGCTCTTGGGCGTGACCTTGCCCACCAAAACATCGCCCGCGTTGACCTCGGTGCCGATGTACACGATGCCCGACTCGTCGAGGCGGTTTTGCATCTTCTCGCCCAAGTTGGGGATGTCGCGGGTGATTTCCTCGGGCCCGAGCTTGGTGTCGCGCGCCACCACCGAGAACTCCTCGATGTGGATCGAGGTGTAGCGGTCGCCCGCGACCACCCGCTCGCTGATGAGCACCGCGTCCTCATAGTTGTAGCCATTCCACGGCATGAAGGCCACGACCATGTTTTGGCCCAAGGCCAGCTCGCCCAAGTCGGTCGAGGCGCCGTCGGCGATGACGTCGCCCTTGGCCACCACGTCGCCCGCCGAAACGATGGGCTTTTGGTTGACGTTGTTGTTCTGGTTGGAGCGGGTGAACTTGATCAGGTTGTAGATGTCGACGCCGATCTCTCCGGGCTCCATTTCGTCGTCGTTGACCTGAATCACCACGCGGTTCGCATCCACGTCGCGCACGACGCCGCCGCGGCGGGCCGACAGGGCGGTCGCGGAGTCGACCGCGACCGAGCGCTCGATGCCCGTGCCCACCAAGGGCTTCTCGGATCGCAGGCTCGGCACCGCCTGGCGCTGCATGTTCGCGCCCATCAAGGCGCGGTTCGCGTCGTTGTGCTCCAAAAACGGAATCAAGGCGGCCGCGACCGACACCACCTGCGCGGGGGCGACGTCCATGAAGTCGACCTCGGCGGCGGTGGCGTTGATGTTCTCGCCCGCCTTGCGGCAGCTGATGATCGAGTCGGTGAGCATGTTGCCTTCGCCGATCGTGGCGTTGGCTTGGGCGATCACGAAGTCGCCCTCCTCGATGGCCGAAAGGTAGTGGATCTCGTCGGTCACGCGGCCGTCGACCACCTTGCGGTAAGGGGTCTCCAAAAAGCCGTACTCGTTGGCGCGGGAATACAGCGCCAAGGAGTTGATCAGACCGATGTTCGGGCCTTCCGGCGTCTCGATGGGGCACACCCGGCCGTAATGGGTGGGATGGACGTCGCGCACCTCGAAGCCCGCGCGCTCGCGCACCAAGCCGCCCGGGCCCAAAGCCGAGACGCGCCGCTTGTGGGTGACCTCGGACAGCGGGTTGTTTTGGTCCATGAACTGGCTTAGCTGAGAGGAGCCGAAGAACTCCTTGATCGCCGAGCTCACGGGCTTGGCGTTGATCAAGTCGGTGGGCATGAGGTTGTCCTGCTCGGCCAAGCCCAAGCGCTCCTTGACCGCGCGCTCGACGCGCGCCAAGCCGCTGCGGAATTGGTTTTCGGCCAGCTCTCCGACGCTGCGCACGCGCCGATTGCCCAAATGGTCGATGTCGTCGATGGGCAGGCTCCAGTTCTTCTGCTCCACCAGCGTCGCGATCGCGACGACGATGTCGGGCACCGTCAAGACCATCTCTTGGCAGTTTTTCTGGTCTTTGTAGGTCTCCGTGAGCATCTTGCGATACCACGGGCTGCGCTCCTCGTTTTCGGGGATGTCCGCGTACAGCCTGGAGTTGAGCTTCATGCGGCCCACGCGCGACAGATCGTAGGTTTCGTGGCTGAAGAACAGCTTGTTGATCAGGTTGTCCACGGCGTCTTCGGTCGGCGGCTCGCCCGGGCGCATCATTTTGTAAATCGCGGCGCGGGCCATCGCCTGCTCGCTCTTGTCGTCGGCCCGGCCCAAGCTCTCTTCGGCGCGCAGCGTGTCGGCGATGGTGCGGTTTTGATCGCGCGAGTTGGAATAGATCACGCGGATGTCGGCGACGCCGGCTTCCAAGAAGCGCGCGACGTCCTCTTCCTCGATGAGCTTGTTCACGGGCGCGATCAAGGCGCCTTCCGAGTCGTACACGTCGGCCGCGAGCGCCATCCCCACGACCTCCTCCATCTTGACCTTGATGGAGGAAACGCCCAATGCCTTGATCTGGCGCACCGCCTTGGCCGTCACGGCCTTGCCCGCGGCGCAGATGACCTCCTCGACCACCTGCCCGTCATCCATGGTCTTTTCGTGGATGATGGCGAACGGCGCGTCGCGGCGCTTGAGCTTGTCGGGGTCGATGTCATAGACGATCGCATCGCCCTCGAAGCGCAAGGTCATCGACGTGTGGAACATGTCGATGATTTGCTGGGTGTTGAAGCCGAACGCTTTGAGCAGAATGGTCGCATGCAGCTTGCGCCGGCGGTCGATGCGGAAGAACAGCAGATCCTTGTTGTCGAACTCGAAGTCGAGCCAAGAGCCGCGGTAGGGGATGATGCGGGCGGAATACAGCAGCCGCGACGAAGAGGAGGAATGGCCCTTGTCGTGCTCAAAAAAGGCGCCCGGGGAGCGGTGCAGCTGGCTCACGACCACGCGCTCGGTGCCGTTGATGATGAAGGAGCCGCTGGGCGTCATCAGCGGGATGTCGCCCATATACACCTCGGACACGCCGCCCGCCGAGCCCTTGCCGGACGTCTTGAGTTCCTTGAGCGTGGCGCCGGACGGATTGTCCTTGTCCATCACCACCAAACCGATCTTGGCGCGCAGCGGCGCGGCGTAGGTCACGCCGCGCATTTGGCATTCATGGATGTCGAACATCGGCTCGCCGATGCTGTAGCTCTCAAACACGAGCTGGGCGTTGCCGTTTTGGCTCGTGATGGGGAAAATCGACGTGAACGCGGCCTGCAGGCCTTGGTTCTTGCGCTTGTCGGCGGGAACGCCGTACTGCAAAAAGTCCGCGTACGAGCGAATCTGCATTTCCAGAAGATACGGAACCTCCAGGATCGGCTTTTGCTCGGCGAAGCTTTTGCGGATGCGTTTTTTCTCAGTGAAGGTGTAATTCGCCATTGTTTCGATTGCTCCAATCATGAACCGAAGACGCCGACGCCGACGCAAGCGAACTGCCCCCACGCTTGCGCCGGCCAAAAAATTTGTCTATAGTTGCGCGGCTTGCGCGGGGCCGGGCCAAAGAAACGGCCGAAAAGCCCAACGCCCAGCCCGAAGCCTCGGGCCGAAGCGCAGGCGGCGCGCCGCGGCGCGCAACGAAGCCCGCGGCCAAACCGGCGCGATTCGCGCCCGGGGGCCGAGCGCCGCCCGAGGCGCGCCGCGGCATTCCGGCCCCTTGGGCCCTGCTCCGCCCCATCCGCAACACCGCCCCCATCCTTGGCCCGAGCGCC
>CAJPTP010000025.1 GCA_905373555.1 uncultured Francisella sp.
AAAACAAGGGCTGGCGAAGCTCGGCTCTTTGCGCTCAAGCCGCAAGCCTGGCCCGCTTTTCATGGCGCCGGCCGCTTCTTTGTCGCTTCGCCCAAGGCGGTGCTGGCGTCGCCGAGTCGGGCGAAAGCGGGCCAAACAAAAAACGGCAGGTTGGCGCGATGGCGGCAACCTGCCGTGACGGGGTCTTCAGACGCCGGCGCCGAGGTTCAGTTGGCGTTTTTCTTGGCCTCTTCCTCGGCTTCGCTCTTCTTGGCCTCTTCCTCGGCTTCGCTTCCCTTCGCTTGCCCCTCTTGTTCGGCCTGCTGGCGGCGGTAGGCCGCGTACAGGCTCTCGAAGTTGATGGCCGTGGGCAGCTGGATGGGCGGCAAGCCGGCGCGCAGGAGCATGTTGGTCACGGTTTCGTAGGCAAACGGGTACAAAACCGTGGGCAGGGTCGCGCGCAGCAGGTATTCCACGGCTTCGGCGGGTTGGTTTTGGATGTTGGCGATGCCCGCCTGCTGCACCTCGATGAGGAAGATGCTCGCGCCGTCGCTTTTCTTGCCTTGGCAAGTCAAGGTCAGAACGGTTTGGTAGTAACCGTCGTTCAAATCGGCGCTGCCGACGGAAAACTCGATGGAGACCTCGGGCTCCCCCATCTCCAAGAAGATTTCGGGCGCATGGGGAATCTCAAGGGAAAGGTCTTTTGTGTACAGTCTGTCGATGGTGAAGATCGGCTCGGCGCTTTGACCTTCGTTGCCCTCGTTCTGGTTTTCTTCTGCCATGTCGTTGTTCTCTCTTTTTCCGCGCCCAAGGCCTCCTCGGGCGCGCGGTGTGGACGGATTCTATCATGCGCCGCGCGCGGCGCGGCGGGGGCTCGGCGGCGTTGGGCCCGAGCCCCTCCGCGTCTTTTTCCCCCGCCCAAAAAAAACGGGAAGGGAGTTTTGAGCCGGTTGCCCGATCCGGGCGGACGCCGCGGCGCGGCGCGTGAGCCGCAAAGCGACGGAAGAGACGGGCGCGCTCCGCCGTCGGCGAGGCCGACCGGGCCGCGCGCTCCGGATCGCCCCTTCTTGCCCCGCTTTGCTTTGGCCCCTATTGGGGCCTTGCTCCGGCCCGGACTTGGCCTTTGCGCTTGCCGCAGCCTTAGGGTGTGAACCGGGCTCCGGCCTTGGCTCCAACCTTGGCTCCGGCCCCGGTTCCAACTCCGACCTCGGCTCTAACCTTAGCTCCGGCTCGGGCCTTGCTCGGGCGCCGCTTCGGTCTCTTGGCCGGCTTGGCCGCTGTTTTCCTTGCTTTCGCGCATGGCGTCGAAATTCAGCGCAAACGGCAGCAAAGGCACGGGGAACCCCGAGGACGCCAAGAAGCGGCTCGCCGCCTCGCGCGCAAAGGGATAAATGACGAACGGCGCCTCGACCTCGGTGACGTAGCGCGCGTCTTGAAGCTTGGCCCCGACCAAGCGCGAAATCCCCGCCTCCGTGAGCTCCAGCGACAACAAACGCTCTTGCTTGTTGTTGCGCGCCTCGATGCTCATGGTCACGGACGACTCGTAGACGCCCTGTCCCATGGGCAGGACGTTGACGGAGTAGGACACGGTCATTTTGTTTTGGCCGGGAACGAAGCCCATGGCCCGCTTGGGGTCGTCGACGGTGAAGCTGACGTCTTTGAGGTAAATCTTCGCAATCGAAAACGAGTCTTGAGCCGTCTCGGCTTGGGCGGCGCCGGACGCGTCCGGTTGGGTGTCTTTTTGTGCCATGTGAGGTGTCCCGGGCGCGCGCGCCCATTTGTTTTGTTTTGCCGGCTCGCTTGAGCCTCGGCCCCGGGCCGCCGACGGTTGGCGCCGCAGGGGGCCGCCTTGGCGTTGGGGCCGGGCCGCCCGGGCCCAAGGCAAGGCGGCTTGGATCGCCCGCTCAATCAAAACGTCGTGGCCCCTTCGCCGATATGATAAAATGCCGCGCTTTGGGGCGCGGGGCGTCGATTCGGCCTTGCTCTTAGGCGGATGGATCCCCAAGGCTTCAATCGATCGGAATCGGATCGTTTTGGCTCATCCGCTCTTGCGCCCGCTTAAGCGTTCAATCCATCCGGGCGCCCTTGGCGCTTCGGCGGCGGGGTAAAAAAATCTTCCCGCGGGCGCGGGGCAATCGCGCCTTGCGCCTTGGCGCGGTTTTCGGCGGGCGACGGGGCTTGCCCCTGATGGCGCAAACAAGCGCTTGTTCGGCCGCGCATTGGCGCGGCCGTTGCTTTGGGCCGTCCGGCGGCTCGGATTTTGCCCGCCGCCTTGGCGACGGCTTGAGCCGCAAGCCCGCGGGATGGCAAGGAAACGCGCGAAGCGGGGATTGGGCCGCCGAGGCGCGGCGCGGCGTTGGGCGAATCGGGCTCGGCGAACCGAGCCGCCGCGCTTTGCGCGGCGCGGCGCGATTCGGATCGGCGGGCGTCGCCCGCAGCCTGTTTTGTCACGCGCGGCGGCCCCCCCCCGCCGCATCGAGGCCCGCGCGGCCAAGCCGCGAGGCGGGCGAATTATACATTAAACGGACACTATGAAAACTTCTGAAATCAGAAGCAAGTTTTTGGCTTACTTCGAATCCAAGGGGCATACCCCCGTCAAGTCGAGCTCCTTGGTTCCCGCGGGCGACAACACGCTGCTGTTCACCAACGCGGGCATGAACCAATTCAAAGACGTCTTTTTGGGCAACGAGAAGCGGCCCTACACCCGCGCCTGCTCCTCGCAAAAGTGCGTCCGCGCGGGCGGCAAGCACAACGACTTGGAAAACGTCGGCTACACCGCGCGCCACCACACCTTCTTCGAGATGCTGGGCAACTTCAGCTTCGGCGACTACTTCAAGCGCGACGCGCTGAAGTTCGCTTGGGAGTTTCTCACCTCCCCGCAGTGGCTGGGCATCCCCAAAGACAAGCTGCTGGCGACGGTGTATGCCGAGGATGACGAGGCGTTCGGCATTTGGGTCAATGAGATCGGGATGCCCGCCGACCGGGTCGTTCGCATCGGCGACAACAAAGGCGCCCGCTTCGCCTCCGACAACTTCTGGCAAATGGGCGACACGGGCCCCTGCGGCCCGTGCTCCGAGATCTTCTACGATCACGGCCCCGCCGTCCGGGGCGGCCGCCCGGGCACGGCCGACGAGGACGGGGATCGCTACACGGAGATTTGGAACTGCGTGTTCATGCAGTACAACCGCGACGAGTCGGGCGAAATGCATCCCTTGCCCAAGCCCTCCGTCGACACGGGCATGGGCTTGGAGCGCATTGCGGCGGTGATGCAGGGCGTGCACAGCAACTACGAGACCGACCTGTTCGTCGATTTGATCGACGCGGCGGCGCGGGCGGTCGGGGTCGACCCCAAAGACCCCGCGATGCGCAAAAACCCGTCGCTGAAGGTGATCGCCGACCACATCCGCTCCTGCGCGTTTTTGATCGCCGACGGCGTGCTGCCGAGCAACTTGGGCCGGGGCTATGTGCTGCGGCGCATCATCCGCCGCGCCGTGCGCCACGGCTACAAGCTGGGCCAAAAAGAGCCCTTCTTCCATAAGCTGGTGGACGACCTGACCCGATTGATGGGCGACGCCTTCCCCGAGCTGCGCGAAAAAGGCCCCAGGGCCAAAGAGGTGCTGCTGGAGGAGGAGACGAGCTTCGCCAAGACCATCAGCTTCGGCATGAAGCTGCTTGACAGCGAGTTCGAGAAAATGGGCGCCGACAAGGTGCTGTCGGGCGAAACCGCCTTCAAGCTGTATGACACTTACGGTTTCCCCTTCGACCTCACGGCCGACATTTGCCGCGAGCGCGGCGCGACCGTGGATGAGTCGGGTTTTGAGGCCGAGATGAAAAAGCAGCGCGACCGCGCCCGCGCCTCCTCGCATTTCAAGGCCCAAGCCCAAGTCGAGTACGACGGCCCCCTGACCGAGGCGCTGTGCCACCAAACGCTGTCCGCGACGGGCGAGATTTTGGCCTTGTTCAACGACGGCAACGAGCCCGTCGCGAGCTTGGGCGAAGGCCAAAGCGGAGTGGCGGTGCTCGACCGCACCCCGTTTTACGCCGAAAGCGGCGGCCAGGTGGGCGACGTCGGCGTCTTGGCCGCCAAGGGCGGCTCGGCGCGCGTGACCGACTGCAAGAAGATCAAGCCCGACGTCTTCGGCCATTTCCTCACGGTCGAGGCGGGCGAGATCAAGGCGGGCGAAGCCGTCGAGGCCCAAGTGGACAAAGACAAGCGCGACGCGACGCGGCGCAACCACTCCGTGACCCACCTGCTCAACGCGGCCTTGCGCCAAGTTCTGGGCGATCACGTGAGCCAGCAGGGCTCGATGGTGGATTCGCAGCGCGCGCGCTTCGACTTTTCGCACGGCAAGCCGTTGAGCGTCGAGGAAATCGAGCGCGTCGAGAACATCGTCAACGAGCAGATTCTGGCCAACGTCGAAATCACCACCCAAGTCATGGCCAAGGAAGAGGCGCTCAAAACGGGCGCCATCCACCTGTTCAACGAGAAATACGGCGACCGGGTGCGGGTGGTGCGCATGGGCGATTTCTCCGTCGAGTTTTGCGGCGGCACGCACGCCGCGCGCACGGGCGACATCGGCATGTTCGCCTTGGTGTCCGAAGGCGGCATCGCCTCGGGCGTCCGCCGCGTCGAGGGCGTGACCGGCATGAACGCCGTGCGCCGCGCCCAAGCCGAGCGGGCGCTGATCCGCTCCGCCATGCATGAGATGAAGGCCAACGTCGCGGAGGATCTGCCCGAGCGCATTCGCGAGCTCGCGCAAAAGGCCAAGCGCTTGGACAAGGATCTTTCCGCGGCCAAGACCAAGCTCGCTTTGAGCGGCGCCGCGCAGATGCTCCAAGAGGCCGAAACCTTGGGCTGCGGGGTCAAGCTCGCCCTGCGCAAGGTCGACGCCGAGCCATCCGCCTTGCGCGTGTTGTGCCAAGACCTCACGGGCCGCGACTCCAAAGCGGCCGTGCTGCTCGCCGTCGTCGACGCCTCGGGCAAGGTGTCGCTCGGCGCCGCGGCGGGCTCGGAGGCGCGCGGCAAAATCGCCGCGGGCGACATGCTCAAGTTCGTCGCCGAGAAGCTGGGCGGCAAGGGCGGCGGCAAGCCCGACTTCGCCCAAGGCGGCGCCGCCTCGTCCGAGGGCTTGGACGAGGCCTGGGCGGCCTTGGCCGCCAAGCTGCGCAAAGACTTGGCCTAATCGGCGCGCGGCTCATCGCCCGCTCCGGCCGCGCGGGGCCGGGGCCCAAGCCCAAGCGTTTGGCGCAGGGCATGGGCCGGGTTCGGCCCGGATCGCGGCCGGTTGGGCTTGCGCCCCATCAGGCTTTGGGCCTGAAGGGCGGAAGCCTGCGCAGAAACGACGAGCGCCCGCGCCTTGCGCCAAGATCGCGACTCCCTGAATTGCGCCTTCGGGCGCGGTTCGTCTCCGCTTGGGCAAGGGGGCGCCGGGGGCGCGATGCGCTCGGCGCCCGGGGCGCGGCGGCAAGACTTGAGAGGCAAAAAAAAGCCTTGCGGTGGGAGAGCCCATCCGCAAGGCTTTTTTTTTGCCCCAATCATTCCCGCCCCTCCCCGGGGGGGGGGAACAGTTGCCATCGATGCGCTCGCCGTCTCGCCCTCTGTTGGGTCAGTCTTTGCCGTCGGCCTTCGCTTCTTGGGGCGCTGCGCCTCTGTTCTCGCCGAACGCGGCGTCATTGCGCTCGCCATGCGTTTGAGCCGTCGCCGACTTTTCCCCTTCGACCGCGGCCGCCTCTTGGGTTTCGCCGAGCCGGCCGTTTGGGCTTTCGGCCGGCTTGACGGCGGTTTTCGCCGCATCGTCTGCGCGCCGCCTGCGCTCTTGCCGGGCTTTCTTGGCGGCGGCGACCTCGTCGGGGCGAAGCTTGGCTGCGATGTTGTCGAGCATGCCGTTGACCAGCCGATGCCCCTCGGGCGCGCCGTAGGTCTTGGCGAGCTCCACCGCCTCGTTGATGATCACGGCGTACGGCGTGGCGGGGAAAGCCATGAGCTCGTACACGGCCACGACCATGATCGACTTTTCGACGGGAAAGATGTCGCGGACTTTGGCGTTGAGCTGCTGGGCCAACATGTCCGAGATTTCATCGAAACGCTCCTTGGACCCCGCGACGAGCGCCTCGAAGAACTCCTCGTTGACCATGGCCTTTTGGGTTTTTTCTTTGGCTTTGACGAAAGGATCGCTTTGCCGGATCGCGTCGACGATCTCCTCGGTGGAGACGGTCGGGTCCATCACGGCTTGGTAAATGGCCTGCATCGCAAACTCGCGGGCTCTGTGTCTTGGTGTTCTCATTGCGATTCCTGTTGGCTGGGGCGATTGGCCGGCGGGCTCGCCGCCGCTTGGCCGGCAAGCTTGGCGCCGGCGCATCGGCAAGCCCGGCGCGCCCAATCCCGGCAATGATTCTATCCCGAGGCCGCTTGGGGAAATTTGATATAAATACACCCCAAACGGATTCACTCAGAGTTTGAGCGGGTTCTCGGGTATTCCGTTGCTTTTTTGCAGGGTCGGGCCCGCCCCTGAGCCGACCGGGGAGAAAAATCCGGTCAAAAGCGGCAAGGCGCGCCCGCGGCCTTGGGCTCGAGCATTCCGGCTCTCATGTGGAATCGTTGGGCAAACAGGATTGCTGCGTGTGTGGGGGGGGAAAAAAAAGAGGGGCTTCTTTGCCTCGCCGCCCGCCTTTTCTTCTCCGTCTTCTTGGCGCTTTTTTCTCGGTTTCCCTTTTCTCATTGCTTCCGTTTCTTTTCTCATTTTTCCTTTCTCATTTTTCCTTCCTCGGTCTTCCTTTCTCATTTTTCTTCACTCTTCTCCATTCCTTTTCTTCTTGGGCTGTTCCGCTTTTTGTTCCGATTTCCGGTTTTCTTGTTTAGCTTCGCCGCGTTGTTCGGCTTGGGCGTGCGATCGAGCGCTCATGGCTCGCCTTGCCCGGGCGACGCAACTTTGGCCGGGCGGGGCGGCTTTGCCGATGCGCGCCGCGCTGCGCCAAGCCTTGTGCCGCGCCGCGCGACCTGTTCTGTTTTGCCCCTTTGAGCGTCGAACCGGCGGTTGGGGCGCGGCGAGCCCGCACCCGATTTCCCGGCGCGCCGCCCGGATCCTCGGATCCGGACGTGCGATCAAACCGATGCGGACGGCCCCATGGGAGCGCGAAGCGCGGCTTTGCTCAACAAAACGCCGGGCGGAGCGCCGCGCAGCCGGCGCACCGAGCCCAAGATGTTTTGAAAATGTCTTGGAAGGTTGACGCCGGGCGCGACGAATCGCGACCGAAAAGAACCGGGCCAAGTTTGGGCGCGGGGAAACGGGCGGCGCCGCGTGAACGCGCGGGGGGGGGGGCAGAAAAAGAGAGGAAAAGAGAGGAAAAGGAAAGGGAAAGAGAGGAAAAGGAAAAGTAAAAGTATGCGAGAAGTGTTGGCGTCAAAAAAAACGATATGAAATCATGGCGCAACTGCCCCTTCGGCTGCCGCGCTGCGCCGGCTCGAAGAAAAGCAATCCGGACCTTCAATGGCCGATTGAGCGCTTGTCTTTTGATTATTCGCGCCGGCAAACCATTTCGACAGGAGAGGTCGCCAACGCTTCTTGCAGACTTTCCCAAGGAAAAAAGAGGGAAGGGAAAGAACAGGGCAAAACGTCGCCAAGAACAAAGGGGAAAAGAAAAAAGGCCCGGATGCCGCCCCGCCTGGCGTTCGATCCGGGCCGCCGAGCCGATTGGCGCCAACCGGCGTTTACAGCCTGACGCCCTCGGCCGCCGCCGCCAAGTCGCGCAGCTGCGCCAAGCGGCTGTTGAAGGCGCCCGCGTCCTCATGGCTCACCCCGGCGTCGATCAGCGTCTTGGTTTGCAGCGCCCGCAAAACCACCTGCGCGGCTTGATGGCCTTTGTCGATCATGCGCGCGCGCGCCTGCTCGGCGTTTTCCGTTGTGAGAATCGCGTTGGCGATGGGAATCCCGCAGTCCAGCGACACGCGCATCACGCCTTGGGCGCTGTTGTCGGAGACCAGCTCGAAATGGTAGGTTTCGCCGCGCACCACCACGCCGATGGCGATCAGCGCGTCGAAGGAGAGCAGGGAGCCGCGGCGCGGCCCGGGGCGAAGCTCATGCAGCATCTGGGCGTCCAAAGTGCGCTCGTCGGCGGCCAAGCGCGCCCACGGCGCCGTCATCCGGCTCCATTGCGTTTGACGGCCCAAGCCCGCAAGGCAGCGAAGATCAGGATGCGCCAAGCTCTTGGCCTCGGCGAAGGCAAGGGCGCGACGCCCTTGGCCTGGGCCGAACGCGCCGTCGCTTGCGCCTCGGGCTTCATCCGCGTTTTTGACCTTTTTCCCCTTTTTGCGCTTTTTGCCCGATTTTTTGCTTCGGCACGTCTCGCCAAAGCGCGCATGCGAAGCGAAGCCGAACAAGGCGAGCCCCTCGTCGGCCGCGTCTTGTTTCTCGCGCCCCCGTTCTTGCTCGACCGCTTCGGTTTCGGCTTCGGCTTCGGCTTCGGGGTCGGGCTCGCGGCGCTGCGCGAGCCAGCTTAGCGTCAGCGGCAGCTCCAAGGCGCCGGGCGCCGTCGCGACGTACAGGTCGGGCTTGTCCAAGCCGAAGGAATGCAGCGTCTCGAGGCAGGCGTGCAGCGTCGCCTCGCCGATGCTTTGCGAAAACGTCGAGAGGGCAATCCCGATGGCGGGCTTGAACGGGAGCGCTCTGTAAAAATCGGCGGTGGTGGGATCGGGGCGGTATTCTTTTTCGCTCATGGCGGGCCTCTTGCGCATGCGCCCGGGCGGGCGCCAACGCGCCCAATCATAACTGATTTGCCCCCATCCGAAGCGACGGCTTTCCGCTTGCGCTTTCGGCGGGGCCAAGGCGTCCGGCAAGCCCGGCGGAGTCAAAGCGCGGGGCGGCGGGCGCAAGCGAAGAACAATCGGGCGGCGCCAACGCCGCCAAGAAAAAAAAGAGGCGAGGCGAGGCGCGGGCGAGGAGCGCGGACGGCGCCAGGCCGGCGCCCCGCGGAGAAAATGGGCGCGGCGGGGCCCCGGGCCAAGGCGCGCGGGCGGCGGCGCATCGACAGACTGCGCTTCGACGGGCTGCGCTTCGACGGGCTGCGCCTTGAAGCGTCGGCGTCTCGAACAGTCGGCGTCTCGAACAGTCGGCGTCTCGGACCGTCGACGGCGCCCGATCACGGCGCCGGGATGGCGGAAGGGCGCGGAAGGGCGGGGCGCGCGGAGCGCATGAAGCGGGCAAGCGTGATGGGAAAGGATGAGGCGCGTGGGG
>CAJPTP010000026.1 GCA_905373555.1 uncultured Francisella sp.
TTCTTTTTCTTTTTCTATGGGCGGGGAGGGCTTGCCGGGCGATTCTGGCGCTCCCCTTGGCGCAGCTTGAGCCCGGCGCCGAGTTCGGGAATCCCGAAGCTCTGCCCGTTGTCGAACCAAAGCGGT
Source organism: uncultured Francisella sp. (assembly GCA_905373555.1). Taxonomy (GTDB): domain Bacteria; phylum Pseudomonadota; class Gammaproteobacteria; order Burkholderiales; family Neisseriaceae; genus CAJPTP01. The sequence continues at coordinate 127 of CAJPTP010000026.1, forward strand.
TTGTCCGCCAAAGCGCAAAAGCCGGGGGCGCTCCCGAAACGCGACTGTGGGGCGCAATCAGAAAGGCCTAGCCCGGCGACAAAGCCGGGCGGCCTTGCGACGCCAAGCGCCGGCGCGGCGCCGCTGTTTGATCCCTCCGCCAAGCCCAAGCCCGCTTCAGGAGTCAAATTGAAGCCCGGTTTGCCGCTCTTGCGGCTTTGGGGGCGATTGCGGCGCGTCGGCGGCGTTTTGCGCCCGAGGGGGGAAGGGGGCGCGGCGCTCATAAATCAGTTTGTATTCGACCCCGCCGTTGAGCAAATCGCGCGGCATGAGCAGCTTGAGCTTCATCCCCGCCAAGGACATTTCTTTTCTGGGGGGATGGAAGGGAATGGCCGCATCCTGCATGGATCGCTCGATCAGCGTCGTGCAATAAACGGGGTTGCCCCGCTCAAAGACGTCAAGGCTGAATGTCTCGCCCAAATGGCTTTCGGCGTTTTTCGCCGCTTTTTCCAGCGCCGCTTGGCCGACTCCTTGGGGGCGGTAAAGGGCGAAACGCCGAGCCAAATCGGGCGAGGCGAATTCGCCCCATTCCGACAGGATCACGCCGTTTTGCCCGGGCCTGAGGCTGTCCGTCGTGGCGTGGGTGACGTAAGCGACGCCGCCTTCGACGCGCGTGATCAAGCCCGCATGGGAATAGCCCCAGCTGCCGGCTTGGGCGATGGCGGCGCTGTCGCCGTCCGTTCCCATGCGAAAAACCAGATCGCCCGCTTGGGCTTCGGCCGCCGCGGCCATGTCGGCCAATGCGGGCGCGTCGGCGACGAAAAGCCGGGCGCGGGCGGAGGGGAGGAGGGCGATCGCCGATGCGCCGAGGGCGGCGGCCGCCAAAATCGACAACGCGGCTCGACGGATTCGCCGAGATCGGCGCGTCTTGGCCAAGGCGCTTGCGCCTTTTTCCGGCGCTTCGGGTCTTGGGGGCTCTTCGACGGAAGCCAAGGGGCGACGATTGTCTTGGGGCCGTTTGTCTTTCGCCGCCGCCGATGCGGCCGCCCCCGCGCCATGGCGCCCGGCGGCGCGCCGTCGGCATCCATTTTTTCCAACGCCTTTTCTTTCCCGCGCTCCGCGTTTGCTCATGCCGCATCCCATCCTCTTGAGCCTCCTCGGCCCTTTGGGTCTTCTCGAACCTTTCGGCCCCTCGAACCTTTCGGCCCTTTCGGCTTCGCGTTGGCTCCTTTTCCTGCTTTCCCGCTTGGGGCTTCGATGATTCGCTTGCCGTTTTTTTGGGCGTGTCGCACGGGCAAAGCCCGCGCCGACCATCGTTTTTCTTTGAAGGCCAAGCGACGTCGCTTGGCGCGCGCAGCGGCGGAAGGGCGCGGCGGCGACTCTTGCCCGCCGCAAACGGCGTCGCGCGCGGCTTGATCCTTGGTGGGCGCCCGGGAAAGGGGCGGCGCGCGACAGCCCGGGCGCGCTGATGCGACCCGGCCGCGGCCGGGCTTGCCGCCGCCCGACGCGGCGCCGCTCGATCCGGTAAAATGCGGCGGCGCAGCCAAGGCGGCGGGCCCAACCGCATGCCCCGCGTTGAGCCGCGCCGGGGAAGGTTTGCGATGAACAAGGGCGCGGCTCGGCCAACCGGGCGATTGTACAGAAAATACGTTCTGCGCGATTTCGTCTACGGGGCGCGGGTCGTGGAGTGCCCGCAATGCGGTCTAAGGCTCAAGACCCATCCCGTGGTGCAAGGGAGCCAATGCGACTGCCCCCGTTGCGGGCGCGTGATCGTGCGCAACGAGCTTCGCCCCTTGGCGGGCGTGGTCAGCTACGCCTTGGCGGCGCTGATCGTTTTCGTGTTCGCCGCGACCGAGCCGTTCATGAGCCTGCACATGCTTGGGGTTGAGCAAACGGTGAGCTTGTGGTCGATGGTGCTGGGCTCGATCGAGCGGGGCCGGTATTTCTTCGCCTCCACGCTGTTTGCCTTGGTCTTCGCCGCCCCGTTGGCGTACTTGTTTGCCGTGCTGTACGTCTACGGCTGCATTTTTCTGCGCGCCTTTCGGCCCCGGGCCTTGGCCATGACCCGGCTTGTCACCGCGATGGGGCCGTGGGTCATGACGGACATCTTTTTCTTCGCGGGCGTCGTGACGGTGGTCAAGGTCAGCGCCTTGGGCTCGGTGACTTTCCACTTGAGCTTTTACGCCATGCTGATTTTCAGCGCGCTGCTGCTGCGGGTGATGGTCGGCTTCAACGAATTTTGGGTTTACGATCGCTTTGCGCGCATCGAAGGCCAAGATATCCGGGCGCGCTTCGCGGCCGACGGCGACATGCTGTGCCCCGGCTGCATGCACATCCAAAGGCTCGGCGCGGCGCGCTGCGCCTTTTGCCGCTCCCGCTTGGGCGACGACAGGCGGCGCTTGGTTTTGAGCTGGGCGTTTTTGATCACGGGCATCTTGCTGTACGTGCCCGCCAACTACTTGCCGATCATGATCTCGTCCAACCCCATGGCCACGGAGGTCAATGCGATTTTCGACGGCATTGTGTTCATGTGGCAAGCGGGCGATCGGGCCATCGCGGCGGTGATCTTCATCGCGAGCATTTTCATTCCGTTTTTCAAAATCGGCTCTTTGCTGTTTTTGCTCTATTGCTGCCACAGCCGCATCGCGATCAACCCTGTCGCCGCCGCCCGGCTGTATCGTTTCATCGAATGGATCGGCAAGTGGTCGATGATTGACGTCTTTGTCATCGCTTTGCTGTCGAATCTGTTTCAAAGCAATCTCGCCCGGGTGGTTCCGGGCCCGGCGGCGCCTTATTTCACCTTGGTGGTGATTTCGACGATGCTCGCGGTGCATTTCTTCGACACGCGCTGGCTGTGGCAAACCGCCAAAGGGCGATCCGGCGCTTTTTTGCCCAATTTCGAGCGCCAAGGCGGGGGCGCGGAAGCGAGCGCCCGGACCCGGGCCCGGGCCTAAGCCGGAATGTTCATTTTTTGGGGCATTGCCGGAGCCCGGCGTCTCGCGCCTTTGGCTTCGGCCAAAGGCCAAGGGAATGCCAAAGTCAGCCCAAGGCCAAAATCAAGCCCAAGGTTCGCCGCCCAATCGGGCCCGGCCGCAAGCTCGGCGCGCCGACAAGGCCGCTCAAACTCTACGCCGCTTGGGCCTGCTTGAAGGCTCGGCGAGACACAGCGCAATGGACGACAAATCCCCCCAAGGCCAATCGGCCATGCAAAACAACGGCGGCGCGGGCGATCGCGCCTCAATCGAGGCCGGCGCCTCGCGCCCCGCGCGCGCCTCGGCTGCCGACGCCGAGGCGGAGGCGCGCTCGGGCGAAGACATTTGGGTTGAGCCCGGAGCCGGGCGAAACGGGAATGGGCGGGCCGACGCCAAGGCGGGCTTGGGCTCATCGACCCCCAAGGGCCAAAAAGCGGCCGGCTCCGGTGGCCCCGGGGTCTCGGGCGGCCCGGGCGGGGGCGACCCGTTCGGCGGTTTGCCCGAGGCCAAGCGCCGGCGCGTCGGATTGATTTCGATCGTGTGGATCATTCCCTTGTTGGCTTTGCTGGCCGGGGTCGGCGTGTTCATCGACCAGCTGCGCAAGACCGGCCCCTTGATCACGCTCACGATTCCCAACGCCGAGGGGATCCGGCCGGAAGCCACGTTGATCCGGGTGCTCAACGTCGACATCGGCCGCATCGTGGACGTGCGGCTGGATGAGCGCTCCGACGGCGTGGTCATGCGAGCGCGCCTCGACGCCGCGGCCAAGCCGCTGCTGCGCGAAGACACCAAATTTTTGGTGGTCAAGCCCCGCATCGACACCAAGGGCGTGACCGGATTGAACACTTTGGTTTCGGGCGCCTACATCGAGATGTTCCCGGGAACGCAAGGCGCCGCCCAAGAAAGCTACAAAGTCAGCGACGACCCCATCATGGCGCATTCGCTCACGGGCGGCTTGATGCTCAATTTGGCGGGCAACGTCGAAAAATTGCTGCCGGCGGGCAGCCCCGTTTTGTACAAAAGCATCAACATCGGCACCGTGATCCAATCGAACTTCGACCCCAAAAGCAACAAGGCCCGCTATCAGATTTTCATCGACAAGCCCAACGATTCGCTGATCGGCAGCCGGGTGAAGTTCATTTTGGCGCCCGCCTTGAAGCTTATCGTCAGCGCGGGCGGGATCAGCGTGGACAGCTTGCCTCCGGGCGCTTTGCTCACGGGCGCCATCATGGTGAGCGACGCCTACGGCGGCAAGGGCTCGCCCGTGGTTGACGGCGACACCTTCACGCTGTACCAAAGCGAATCCGACGTGCCTTTTGTGATCCAAAAGAACGACGTGCGGCTGATCGCCTTTTTCAAGGAAGGCGCGGCGGGCCTCGCACCGCGCTCGCCCGTGAGCTACAAGGGCATTCGGGTCGGCACGGTCGCCGAGGTGCCGCATTTCTCGGGCCAAGACAAGGCGAAGCTGTTCGATCGGCCTTATGTGCCGGTGCTGCTCACGTTAAGCCCCGAGTTTTTGGCCGAGGGTTACAACGCCAAGCTCAACATGATCCAAGCCGACGAAGAGGGCGCGGGCGGCGGCGAGGAATTCGACGTGGCGGGCACGACCGAAAGCATCCTCAAGGGGTTGGATCGAGGCTTGGTCGCGTCGATTTCGCGCGAGTCGGTGCTGTCTCCCACCAAGATGGTGCAATTGGAGGCGCCGGGCAAGAGCGACGTCGTGTTCAAGCCCATGGATCAATACGACGGGGAAAGGGTGATCGGCACCGTCACGGGCGGCTTGGACGAGGCGGTGGACAGCGTCAAATCGATCTTGAACCAATTGCAGGAGGCGCCGTTGAGCCAAACCGCCCAAGACGCGGATGCGCTGATCAAGTCGCTGGGCAAGACGGCGGATGCGGTCGGCGGCCTGCTGTCCGACCCCGCGACCAAGCAATTGCCCTCCGAGGCCCGCCGGGCCGTTTCTGGGGTCAACGAGATATTGGGCGATATGGACGGTTCCCGGGGGGCGCCGTCTTTGGGCCGCGACGTTTCGGATGTCGTGTCCGACGTCAAGCGCATCATGCCGCACGTCGAGACCATTTCGCGCTCATTGGCCGACAAGCCCAACAGCCTGCTGCTGGGCTCCAAGCCGCAAGATCCCTCCCCTCGGGCCGCGACGGGAGCCGGATCGTCGGATGCGGATCGAAACCGGGCGCTCGGCGAATCGCCGCGCGCCCGGGGATCCGACCCCGCGCCCAAAGCGCCGCGCCCGAAAAAAGACGCCGCCGCGGGCGATTGAGCGGGGGGCGAGGGCGTCAACCGAAGTTGGGGCATTTGCCCAAGGAGCGCTTGTGAATCGCGACAAACCATTTTCGCCCCCGTTTCGCTTGGGCGGCGCTTGGGGGATCCTCGGCGGCGCGCTGCTGGCCTTGTCTTTGGCCTCCTGCGCCGCGGCGGGCGGATCGGATGGCCCCAATCTGTACAGGCTGCCCGACAGCGTGTTGAGGCATGCGCCCGTCGCCGACGCCGATTCGGTGTGGGTGCGGGTCGACGCGGCGGGCCAATTCTCCGGCCGCTCGATCGCCTATGAGGTCGAGCCCAACCGCTACGAGATGACGAAAAACAACCTGTGGGCCGATTCGGTGACCGACATGGCCGGCGCCGCCTTGGCCAACAGGCTCAACGACTTGGCCGCCCGGCGCCCGGGCGGCCGAAGCTTCACGTCTTTCAAGGGCGAGGCCAAGACGCTGTGCCGCCCGCGGTTGAGCGTGTACTTGGAAGAGCTGGGATCGGGCTATGACGGCAACGTCCGTTTGTCGGCGTCGGCCGTCTTTTTCGACGAGAACTGCAAGCTTGCGGGCGGCGAAAGCTTTTCGATCCGGGAGCCTTTGCGCGCCGACGGCTACGGCGCCATGGTTGAGGCTTTCGGCCGCGCTTTCGACGCCTTGGCCGAGCAAATTTGGCGGGCGGGCTTTTTGTCCAAAGAAAAATAAAGGGCCAACCGGCCTCTTGGCGCCAAACGATTGGCGCGCCTGAACAAAGAAAGGGATTCGGATGATCGTCATTCCCGCGATCGACATCAAAGACGGGCGCTGCGTGCGGTTAAGGCAAGGCAACATGGACGACGCGACGGTGTTCGCGGACAATCCCGCCGACGCCGCGGCGAGATGGCTGGCCCAAGGCGCCAAGCGGCTGCATTTGGTCGACCTCAACGGGGCGTTTGCGGGCGAGCCGCGCAACCTCGAGGCGGTCGAGGCGATCATGGCCGTCGCGCGCGGCAAGATGCGCGTGCAGCTGGGCGGCGGGGTGCGCGACATGGAAACGGTCGAGCGCTTGCTGGGCTTGGGCTTGGAGGCGATCGTGATCGGCACGGCGGCGGTGAAAAACCCGAAATTCGTCGAGCAAGCCTGCGCCCAATGCCCGGGAAGGGTGATCGTCGGCGTCGACGCCTTGAACGGCATGGTGGCCACCGACGGCTGGGGCCAAGCCAGCGAAATGACCGCCGAGGAGGTCGCCCGGCGCTTCGAGGGCATGGGCGTGAGCGAGATTCTTTACACCGACATCGCGCGCGACGGCATGATGCAAGGCCCCAACGTCGAGGCGACGGCCCGCTTGGCCCGGTCGATCGACATTCCCGTGATCGCCTCGGGCGGCGTGGCCAAATTGGATGACGTCGCGCGCTTGGCCCGGCTCGACGCCGACGGCGTGAAAGCCGTCATCGTGGGCCGCGCCCTGTACGAGGGCGCCTTCGATTACGCCCAAGCCCAAAAAACGGCCGATTCGGCCGCCGCAAACGGCGGCGCTTCGGGCCGCAAAGGTTGAGTTCGGCGCCGGGCGTCGTTTCGGCGCTCGGCCGCCCGCGCGATCCGGCGGCTTGGGAAGAGGAATGGCATGAGTAACGGCTCAAAAGTGTTGTGTTCGCTGCTGTTGGCCTATTTTTGCTTTTGGGTCGCGGCCATCGCCAATTACGGGGATTCCATGCCGCCCGATGTTTTCAGCGCCGCTTGGCTGAAGGCTGCGTGGGAGGCGTACATGCGCGTGGGCAAATCCCCCGCGCGGTTTTGGATCGAGCTGTTCTTGGTGGGCGCCCCCGCGTGGCTGGTTTTTGTGGCGCGCAACAACCCCAAAACGTTGAAGGCGAGTTTGGCGGCGCAGGCGGCCATGGCCTTGTTTTTGCTGACGCTGCAGCTTCGCGGCGGGCGGGCCGACGTGTTCGCGTACTTTGCCTTGTACGCCTTGATTTGCGTCGCAACCGGTTTGGGCGTCATTTTGCTCAACCTCTACACGGGCAAAGCCGAGGTCAGCTCCAGAGACGACGCGCCGGGCGACGACTAGCCGCGCGGATCGCCGCGTTTTTCCGCCGAACAAAAAAAACGCAAAAAAGCGCCCGATCCCGGGCGCTTTTTTTATGGGCCGGCGAATCAGAAACAACCGGAAAAAGACGGTTAAGAAGGAGCGAGGACGGGCATGAAGAAACGAATGAACGCAAAATGCGGCAAGGCTCCAAAGCAAAAAAAAAGGAAAGTATGCGAGAAGTGTTGACGCCCTCTCCTGTCAGGATTGTTTGTGTTTGTGTTGAAAAATCAAGGGAAAGTTAGCGAGAAGTGTTGATGCCCTCTCCTGTCGGAGTTGTTGCGCTGGTGTTGAAAAATCAAAAGAAAAGCTCTCAAGCGACCATTGAAGGTTCTGATCGCTTTTATTCGAGCTGGCGCAACACCACAGCCAGAGAAACAGTTTCACCATGATTTCATAGTGTTTTTTTATCAACACTTCTCGCATACTTCCCCAAAATCAAAATAAAAGCTCTCAATCGACCCTTGAAGGTCTGGATTGCTTTTCTTCGAGCTTGCGCAACGCGACAGCCGGAGAAGAAGTTGCGCCATGATTTCATGGTTCTTTTATATCAACACTTCTCGCATACATGCCTAAAGCAAAAAAATCGAGGGAAGCGAGAACGGCTTGAAAGGCGAGAAAGGGGCCGCGGGAAAACAAACATGGGCCAAACGGGGCCGGGCCCGCCGCGAAGCGGGTCTGCGCGGAAAATCCCGCCCAATCCCTCTTGGAGGGAAAGCGAGCTTGCGATTCTTTCAAGCGCGCGGCCGGGCTCAATCCTCTTGGGACTCAAGCCGAGTTTGGGACAGATGGCGCGAGCAGGAGGCCATCTTTGCCAATCCCATCAGGCCCGCCAGGCCGCCGAAGCCCGCGACCCCCAACACTCCCGTCCACAGCCCCAACGCCGCGCCCGGGGCATCGTCGCTCAAATCCAGCGCCGCGAAGGCCATCAGCGCGGCCGCGACGCAGCAAAACGCCAAGGTCAACGCCATGGCGATCATTTCCGCGACCGACGCGCGCGGGGCGGACGGGTCAAGCAAAGCGGATTTGGCGAATTCGTAGCGTCTCGCCCAACCGGCGAGGTAGGGAAACAGCCAAACGAAGGCCGCGCCCGGGATCAACAGCGGCAGCGTCATCAACCAAGGGGCCGCGCGCGACGCGTCGCAGTCGCGCAGCTCGGCCCAAGCGCGCGCCCCCACCGTCAAAGCAGCTAGGGCGGAAAGCAAAGCCGCCGCGGCCGCCCCCGCCGCGAGCAGGGCGGCGGGGGCGCGCAAGGCGTCGATTTCCTCGGGCCCGACCCCGCGGGCGAAGGCCGCGGCCAAAGCATGGGCGGCTTGCGCCAAGCGCAAAGGCGCCTCGGGGCTCGCCAAGGACGCCCCCGCCAAGCAAAGAGACAGGCAAAAGAAAGAGACGGCCGACGCGACGGGGAAGCGTCGGGCGCGGGCGAAGCCCGGTTCGGCGAAGTCAGGCCGGCCGGCGCGCCGAGGCGGGGCGTCGGGCGCCGAGTTTTTTCGCTCCGTTTCGGATTGGGCGGGCGGCAAAGCGGAAATGGAGGCGCTCAAGGAGCCAAAGTCGACGGAGCCGACGTCTTGCCCCTCGTCATGGGGTTGGGCGACGGCTCGCCCGAGATTTTCGAGCTCCAAAGCGTCTTGGGCCGTCAGAAGCGGCTCGCCCCCCGCCAACGCCGTTATCGCCGCGCGCCCCGCAGCCAAAGCCAAAACCAAGGCCCAGGCGAAAGAAAACCCAAACACAGCGGTACTCGGCGCGGCGCGGCGGCGGCCGCCCTGCACCACGACGCAGCCCATGGTGTTCCACG
>CAJPTP010000027.1 GCA_905373555.1 uncultured Francisella sp.
TTTCTCTTCCTTTCCATCTTGTTCAGTTTTGTTTTTGTTGGTTTGTTCTGCGTTGATCTGTTCTTCCCATCCTGTCCTGTCGCGAAGCGCGTTGCGCCCGCCCTCATTTTTTTGGGGGTGGGAGTAGAAAAGGGTTGCAAGCCGCGCCGACGCCGCCTTCGTCGCCGCCGTGGGCTAGGGCGCCGACGTTTTGGGGATGGACGCCCACTTGCGGTCCAGCCGCTGCTCGGAGACCGGGCGCGGCGTCTTGAGCTCTTGGGCGAACAGGGACACCCGCAGCTCTTGGATATCCCAGTAAAACGACATGAGCTCGCTTGAGGGGGATAAGCCCGCGCCCTCGATCTTGTCCAGCTCCGCGCACCAGCGCTCGTATTGCCTTTGGACGGCCTCTTCCCATTGGGCGTCTTTGTCGGCCCGGCCCGAGTATTTTTCGATCCGGGCCAAGGCGGCCGCCATGTACACGGCCATTCTGTCCCACTGCTCCCAAGGGGTGTTTTCGACGAAGCCCGGGTAGCACAGCTGCGCAAGCTGCGCCCCGACCGCCTCGGCCAAGGGATGGCCCGCCAAGGCTCGCCGGACTTTCGCGTGCGCCGCCGCGTAGGCCGAGAGCTTTTTGTCCAAAGCGATTTTGACCTCGGGCAGGCGCTTGGCGCAGGCGCCCAAGGCGCGCTCGAAGCTCTCCTTGTCCAAAGGGGGGCGGATCGGCGCGTCGGATTCGCCGACGCCGTAAAACGCGGCCTTCATCGCCGCGCGCGCCTCGTCCTCGCGCAAGGTCTCCTCGTCGACGTCGGGCGCGAGGCTCAAGGCGATGAGCTTGCGCGAGGGCAGGCCGCGGCGCAGGTCTTTGGCTTGGCGCGGCAGCAGGATTTCGGCCAGGCGCAAAACGCCCTCCCCGTGCGCCGCGTCGCGGGCGGAGCGCGTGTCGAACAGCCGCAGCGCCAAAGCGCCGCCGTCCTCCTCGCGCAGGCCCAAGTAGCCCGCGAGCCGCCGGCGCCCTTTGGAAAACTCGACGGGCGCGGCGACGTCCCCGAAATCCCAGCGCTCGACGCGCTCGATCTCGAATTTGTCGCTGTCGTCGCGGAAGGCGTCGCGGGCGATTTCGCCCAAGCGCAGGCGCAGGGCGGGCAAATCGCGGTCGGAGTCGATTTCTTGCCCATCCGGCCCGATCGCCGCGATGTTCAGCCGCAGGTGCGCGGGCAAAGGCGCGCGCCGCCACTGTTCGACGTCCAAATCGGGCGGCAGCCCGTCCGAATCCGCCTCCCCCGCGCGCTTGGCCACGAATTGGGCCAACTGGCCGTACAGGCTGCGCGTTTTGTCGGGCTCGGATTCCAAAAAGTCCGTCACGCTTTGGCGCAAAGGCTGGCAGACGCGCCGCAGGGTTTTGGGCAGGGACTTCAGGATCGCCTCGATTTTTTCGCGCTCCATTCCGGGCACGAGCCACTCCAGCGTTCCCGCGGGCAGCCGGTTGATCACCCCCAGCGGCGCTTTGAGCGTCACGCCGTCCAAAGGGTGGCCGGGCTCGAATCGGTAGGCCAGCTCGAAATCGCCGTCGGGCAGCTTGAGCGTGGGCGGGTACAGCTCGCGCGCCTGCTCGCGCGCGGCGCGCTCCATCAAATCCGACTCGCGCAGGTACAAGCCCCGGGAGCCTTGGGCGGCCTCCTTTTTGGCCCAGGCGCGGACGGAGGCCATGTTCAGGCAGTCAAGCGGCAGCTTTTCGTCGTAAAAGCGAAACAGGGCCTCCTCGTCGATCGCCGCGTCGATTTTGCGCGAGCGCTCGCCGATGTCCTCGATTTCCTCCAGCAAGGCCAGGTTGTGCCGCAAAAAGTCGGGCTTGGCCTTGGCCCGCCCTTGGCACAGGCCCTCGCGGATCAGCAGCTCGCGCGCGAGCGCGGGGTCTTTGCCGGACAGCCGCGTCGGCCGGCGCGCGACGACCGTGAGCCCGTACAGCGTCGCCCGCTCGCTGGCCATCGCCTCCTCGCGGGCGTCGGACCAATGCGGCTCGAAGAAGCTGAGCTTGATCAGGTGCGGCGCGACGCTTTCGACCCACTCGGGCTCGATGCGCCCCACGCAGCGGGCGTACAGCCGCGCGGTGTCGACCAGCTCGTGGGTCACGATCCAGGCGGGCTTGGATTTTTTCAGCCCCGAGCCCGGAAAGATCCAAAACTTCGAGCCCCGGGCGCCGAGGTATTGGCGCCCATCCTCGCCCTTGACCCCCACGTTGGCGACGAGCCCCGCCAAAATCGCTTTGTGCAGCGGCTCGTAGGCGTCCAGAAGGCTTTTGTCCTTGGCGCTGAAATCGACCTTGGCGCCGTCGCCTGCGCGCCGCTCCGCGGCGTCGGCCGTTTTGCCGCCGCGCCCCGCCTTGGCCCCTTGGGGCTTCGCCGCTTTGGGCGTTTGCGCGGCCGGATCCGCGCCGTCGGCGGGGGCGGCGCGGGTCCGGCCGTCGTCGTACAGCCCCGCCTCCTCGCACAGCCGCCCCAAATGCTTGCGCAAATCTTCCCAGTCGCGCAGGCGCTTGACGGACAAAAACCGGCGCTGCGCGAGCCGGCTCAAGGCGCTGCGCGACGAGGCGTTTCGCCGCGCCTTGAGCCAAAAATCCCACATCCACAGATAGCCCATGAAGTCGCTGTCTTTGTCGGAAAAGGGCTCGTGCGCCTTGTCCGCCCGCGCCTCTTCGCCAAACGGCCTGAGCCTCGGGTCTTGGGCGCCCAAGGCGGAGGCGACGGTGAGGGCGGGCTCGCTCACGCCCAGCTTGGCGGCTTCGATCAGGATGCGCGAGATTTTGGGGTCGACGGGGAAGCGCGCCATCTTGCGCCCGACGTCCGTGAGCCTGCCCTCCTTGTCCACGGCGGCGAGCTCAAACAAAGTTTGGTAGCCGTCGCGCACCAGCCGCTCCGACGGCGCGTCGAGCAGGGGAAACTCGGCGATCGGCCCCAGCTCCAAATCCAGCATGCGCAAGGCGACGCTGGAAAGGTTGGAGCGCAGGATCTCGGGGTCGGCGTACTGCGGGCGCGAGTCGTAGTCGGCTTTGGAGTACAGCCGCACGCACACGCCCGGCCCCACGCGGCCGCAACGGCCCGCGCGCTGATCGGCCGAGGCGCGCGAGATCTTTTCCACGTGCAGCTGCTCGACCTTGGCCTTGGCCGAGTAGCGATTGACCCGCGCCAAGCCCGAATCCACGACGTAGCGGATGTTGGGCACCGTGATCGAGGTCTCGGCCACGTTGGTCGCCAAAATCACCCGCGATCGGCCGCCTTTGGGCCGAAAAATCTCGTCTTGGCTTTGCTCGCTCATGCGCGAGAACAGCGGCAAGACCGTCCTGCGGTTTTCGTAGGCCTCTTCGATCAGGCGCTGCGCCTCGTGGATTTCGCGCTCGCCCGGCAAAAACACCAGCGCGTCGCCCTCGCCGAACGCCGCGTACAGCTCGTCCAGCGCATCCAAGATCGCCCGGCTCAAGTCGGGCTCCTCGGCGCCTTCGTCGTCGCTCTTGCCTTTGGCCCCGTCGCCTTGGGCCCGGGTTTGCGCCAAGGCGCCCGGCGCCGCTTCGGCCCGGCTTTTGCGCCGCGCCTTGGGCGCGGGCGCCCCGCCGCCCGCGGCCGTCGGCGCCGGCGACGCGCCCGCTGCGACCATGAGCTTGGCGTTGATTTGCGCGCCCGACAGCGCCCCCGCCAACGCCTGCGAAAACAATCCCCCTTGGGCTCCCGCCGCGCCGTTTCCCAAACCGGGCGCGCCCTGCGCCGGAAAGCCTGCGCCCTCCAAGCCCGCTTGGGCGCCGGCGCTTTCTTCGTTGCCGTCTTCGCCCGCGCCGTCTCCCTCGGCGTCGTCTTCGGCGTCCTCATCCGGGCCAAAGGCCAAAGAATCGCCGGAATCGCCGAGCTCGTCGTCGCCCAAGGGCCGGTAAGCCACCTCCACGGGATAGGTCTTGCCCTCGACGCTCAAGGTCGGCGCGCCGCCGAAAAACGCCGAGAGCTTTTCGGCGTCGATGGTGGCGGAGGTGACGATGATTTTGAGCTCCGGCCGCTTGGCGGCCAGGCGCTTGAGATAGCCCAGCAAAAAGTCGATGTTGAGGCTGCGCTCGTGCGCTTCGTCCACGATGATCGCGCCGTAGCCCTCGAGGTTGGGGTTGAGCTTGATCTCGTTGAGCAGCACGCCGTCGGTCATGACGCACACGAACGTGTTGGCCGTGGTTTGGTTTTGGAAGCGAACCTTGAAGCCGATCTCCTCGCCGAAGCGGCCGAGCGTTTCGTCGGCCACGCGCCTTGCGATCGAGCGCGCGGCGATGCGCCGAGGCTGGGTGTGCGCGATTTGGGACGTCAGCCCATAGCCCATGGACATCAATATCTTGGGCAGCTGGGTCGATTTGCCGCTGCCCGTGGCGCCCGTGACCACGACGCATTGGTTCGCCGCGATGGCCGCCTTGAGGTCGTCGATGCGCTCCGACACGGGCAATTCGGATGGCCACTCCAAGCGCGGCCGGAAGCGCGCCTTGGCCTCCAGCGCCCTTTCCATGGACAAAAACAGGCGAACCGCGCGGTCCACGGGGCAGCCGGCCAAAAACCGCTCGGCTTGGGGCGCGTCGTAGGCTCGGGCGTCGGCTTTGGCCTCGTCCGAAGCCTTTTGGGCCAAGCTTTGGATCGCCAACAAGGCGGTCGCGGGCGCCAAGCCCGCCGTTTTCCGCGGCGCGCTTGAATCGGCGGCGAGGTTGGGGGTCGGCGCGGCGCCGCCGCGCGCGCCGACGCCCGAGCCCGACTTGCCCGCCTTGCCTTCCAATGGGCGCCGAAGATCGAGGCCGCCGTTGGCTTCGTCGCCGCCGTCGGGAAGGCAACCGTCGGCGCGATCGCCGCGGGCGGGATCGGCGACCTGCGCGGCCGTCTCGCCCGCCGATTCCGACGGGCTTGACCCTCCGTTCGCCTGCCCGGGATTCCGGCTTGCGCTGTTTTTCGCCAAGACGGGGTTGGGGGAGGCCAAGCCCGGCGTCGCTTCGGGCGCGGGTTGCGGCTCGGCGCCTTGATGCGCCGCGTCGGGCGCCGAGTCGGCTTGGGGGCTCGAATCGGCCGATTGGGCGGCGCCGGCGGCGCCGGCCTCGGCTTCGGCTTCTGTCTTGGTCTTGGTCTTTGTCTCGGTCTCGGCTTGGGCTTCGCTCAGGGCTTCGGGTTCCGAAGCGCCGGCAAGACGCTCTTGCTCCCGCCGCCCCTGTCGCTCCTGCCGCTGCGCGGACGGCGGGGGCGCGGCGGGCGAAGCCGAGCCGGCGTCGCCTGAGCCGTTGGGCTCGATGGCTCGGGGTTCGGATCGGCCTTCGGTTGGCCCAAGGGATGGGGAGGGGTCCGAAGCGGGGGGCGTCTCTTGCTTTTGCTCCGCCGCGTCGGGTTCGGCCGCGCCGGTTGCCCGGACCCGGGCTTGCGCCCGGCTTTCCCCCGAAGCGGGCTCTTCGGCCAGCGCCCAAGTCAGAAGCGTTGCGGCTTTTCCCGCGCTTAAGGCCAGAAGGCCCAAGTCGGAACTTGGTTTCGCGGCGTCGCGGGCGGACGCGCCCGGCGCCTTTGGGGTCATTTCGCCCGCGCAACCGGCCCGGGCCGGATGGTCATGCGCCTCGATTTGATCGGCGCCTTGGGCCGAAACGGGGGCCAAAGAGGCGGCGGGGCAGGGGCAGCTTGAGCCCAAGGCCGCGCCGTCCGGCGCCTTTGGCGCCGCGGCCCAAGACGCCTGGGCGCGCGAGCGCCGCGCGAGGGCGTTGAGCAGGGCGCAGCAGACGCTGCGGCCGATGGGGTCGGACAGGCCCTGCGCGAAGCGCCGCGCTTGGGAGAAGGCGCGCAGCAGCTTGGATCGATCCCGATCGGCCACGCGCCCAAAGGCGATGCGCTCGATGCGCACGGCGCGCCCCTCGGCCGGGCCCGGCCCCGGGCGAGCCGGGTTTCGGCCCCGAGGCCGAAGTTGGGCGCCCTGTCTTGGCTTCGCCAAAGCGCCGCGGCCCGGGTTTTTCCGGGGCGGACTCTGTCGATCGCCCGGGCGCCCGGCCTCTTGCGCCGCGTCGCGCGCCCGCGCGCCGCTTGGGTTCCGGGCCTGCGCCCGGCGCGCGTCGAAGCGGCCGCCGCGGCCTTCGCGACGGGCGTTGTCGGATGGTTCTTTTTCAGGTTCGCTCATGCCGTTCTTTCGCCGTCGGGCTTGGCGCCGTTCCGAGCTGCGTTGGCGCGCGGGCGGCCGTTTTTCGCCGTTGGTTTCGATGGGGTGAAGATGGGGGTAAAAGGGCAAGCGGGGCCCGCGATCGCGCCCCGCGTTTCGCCGCGCAAGATATCAAAGCCTTGGCCCGAAAACAAATCGACCGCCGAAAGGCGGTCGCTGCCCAAGCGAGCTTGGGCGGGGGAAAAACGGGCTTGGGCCTTAAGGCAGGAAGTCCCCGTCGTCCAAGGGCGGCTCGCCGTCGGTCTCGTCGATCGTGCCTTCGGTGATGTTGATCGCCGCCTCGCTGTCTTTGAGGATGATGGCGCGGATTCTGTCGGAAATCTCGTCGCGCGCCTCGGGGTGGTCTTTGAGCCACTGGCGGGTGTTGTCCTTGCCTTGCCCGATCTTGTTGCCCTCGTAGCTGTACCAAGCCCCGGACTTCTCCAGCACCTTGAGCTCCACGCCGATGTCGACCAGCTCGCCCTCATAGGAGATGCCCTCGTCGTAGAGGATGTCGAACACCGCTTGCTTGAAGGGCGGGGCGACCTTGTTTTTCACGACCTTGACCTTGGTTTCGTTGCCCAAGGCGACGTCGCCCTTTTTGATGGTGGCGCCGCGGCGGATTTCCAGCCGCACCGAGGAGTAGAACTTCAGCGCGTTGCCGCCCGTCGTGGTCTCGGGATTGCCGAACATGACGCCGATCTTCATGCGGATTTGGTTGATGAACACGACCAAGGTGTTGGTGCGCTTGATGCTGCCCGTGAGCTTGCGCAGCGCCTGGCTCATGAGCCTGGCTTGCAGGCCCACGTGCGAATCGCCCATGGCGCCCTCGATTTCGGCCTTGGGCACCAAGGCCGCGACCGAGTCGATCACGACCATGTCCAAGCCGCCCGAGCGCACCAAAATGTCGACGATTTCCAGCGCTTGCTCTCCGGTGTCGGGCTGGGAGACCAGCAGCTCCTCGACCTTGACCCCCAGCTTGCGGGCGTAGCTGGGGTCGAAGGCGTTTTCCGCGTCGATGAAGGCGCATCTGCCGCCGTTTTTTTGGCACTGCGCGATGGTTTCCAAGCACAGCGTGGTTTTGCCGGACGACTCTTGGCCGTACACCTCGACGATGCGCCCGCGCGGCAGCCCGCCCACGCCCAAAGCCAAGTCCAGCCCCAAGGAGCCCGTGTGGATCACCTCGATGGACTCGTCTTTATGGCTGCCGTCCATCTTCATGATCGAGCCCTTGCCGAACTCTTTCTCGATTTGCGCCAAGGCGCTGGTCAGCGCGGCGTTCTTTTCCGCGCTTCTTTTGTCGTCGTCCGCGGCGGGCTTGGCCGCCGCGGCTTTGTCCCTGGGTTTTCTTTCGGCCATGGTTGAGGTCTCGCTGTTGGCTGCGGCGCGCTGCGAGCGCGCCGCAAGGTTGGGGTCGTTGCCCGTGTTTGTCGCCAAGGCGCCGTCGGCCCGGTCGACGGTTGCGGTCGTTGCGTTCATTTTTTCGCCTTTCGCGCCTTGCGGCGCCGATGCCAAGGCGGCGGATTTCGGTTACCGCCCGCCGCCCGTCTTTGTTTTGCGTCCATTTTCTGCGCATGGGCGCCGGGCAGTGTCGAAAAACGGCTCGAGGCGAAAAAATTCTCTCTTTGTTGCCAAAAACGCCGGGCCGGCCGGGATGCGGGCGGCCCGGCCAAGCGGCCAATCGCCGCCCGACGTTCGGCTCAGGGCCGCGGCCCCCAAGCCTTGGCCTTGGGGCGGCGGGCGCGGTTTGCTCGGCGCGCTTCTTGCGCCCCGATTGCGAGGCGCCCGCTTCGTTTTCGTTTCGTTCTTTTGCGTTGTTTTTTGCTTGTCTTGTCGGGGCTTGTTTTGTCTCGTCTTGCCTTTTCTCGATCCCCTGCGCAGGCCGAAGTGGGAATCGGGCCAAATCGGCGGCCGGGCGAGGCGCGGAGGGGAAGGGAGAGGGAAAAACAGGCCGGGCGCGGTCAAATGCGGCATCGCCGGGCCATGCGCGGGCGGGGCGGGCGCGGCAAGGCTTGATTCGCGCCGAAAGCCAAGGCGCCCAAGCCCCTTGCCCCCAACCGCCCGCGGAAAGCCAAGCCCGCATGGCGCTGCGATTATGGCATAAACGACGGGGGCGGACAAAAGCCAAAAGCCGCCCGCCTTGCGCCCGGCGCTTCGGCGCGAAGCGCCGGCCGGGGCTTGTCGCGGCCTTCAGGCGGGCAGCAAGGCGGCG
The DNA here is from genome assembly GCA_905373555.1 of uncultured Francisella sp. Lineage (GTDB taxonomy): Bacteria > Pseudomonadota > Gammaproteobacteria > Burkholderiales > Neisseriaceae > CAJPTP01. Next base: position 8,369 of record CAJPTP010000027.1, read on the forward strand.
TCGAGGCGGCGCAGGGCGTCGACGGGGATGTCCCAGCGCCAAATGCCCAAACGAGGGTCGGCGCAGACGCCGCGCAGATAAAAGTAGCGGCAATGCAGCGCATTGAGCTCGACGCCCGAGCTGTCCGCGAGCCGCAGCGTCGCTTGGGCGTAAATCAGCGCCTGCAAAAAGTAGCGGCTGCGCAGGACGCTGTCGTTGAGGCTTGGGGCGCCGTAGTCGCCGAGTTTGTCGCCCAAGTGATTGCTTTTGTAGTCGATCAGGTAAGCGTCGGCTTTGCCGCCCTGAACGTCGAGAATCGCGAGCATGTCGATCGCGCCTTTCATGCGCGTTTGGGCGAGCTCGACGTCCATTTTCTCCAAAGCCGCGCCCGCCTCGGGCAGATCGGGCAGGCAGCGTCGAACGAACTGCGCCAGCTCGGCGCGGGAAAACCGCTCCTCGAACATCATGAAGTCCATTTCGGCGAAGCGTCTGGATGGGGGGATGTCGCGCAGCGCGGGGCCTGTCTCCCCCCTTGGCCCCAAAGGGGCCGCCGCGACGGCGTCGAGCATGCCCAGCATGGGCCCCAGCCATTTTTCCTCGTCGTAGCCCCATCGGCGCAGGCGGTTGCGGGCCCAATCCGCCTGCCGCTCGGCGCTGTCGCCGAAATCGAAGCGCTGCAGCGTTTCGTGCATGCAATATCCCGCGTTTTTGCCTTTGGCGAAATGCGCCAAAGGGGCCTCGGCCGACCAATCCGGCCTTGATCCTGGGCCCGCCTTGGCCTCATCGGGGGCCCATTTCGACGCTTGGGCGATCC
>CAJPTP010000028.1 GCA_905373555.1 uncultured Francisella sp.
GCCCGGCGCAAGGCCGCAAAATGAAGGCCAAGGCGGCCAACGCGCTAAAATGGGGCGCCGCCCGGACGCGTCGCCCCCGGATCCAAGCGGGCGCGAGGATTGCGGGCCGGCCGCCGCCGCGGCGTTTTTTTGCGATATTAGGGGAAACATGGGGACGCCCTGAAGGCGCCCTTGGGACGTCGAAATGGAAAAACAATACCAACCATCTGCGGTTGAGCCCGCCATACAGGCGAAGTGGGAGAAAGAGCGCGCCTTCGAGGCGCCCGACAAGTCGGACAAACCCAAGTACTACTGCCTATCGATGCTTCCCTACCCTTCGGGCAAGCTGCACATGGGCCATGTGCGCAACTATTCCATCGGCGACGCCATCAGCCGCTACCGCATGCTCGCGGGCTACAACGTGATGCAGCCTTTGGGCTGGGACAGCTTCGGGCTGCCCGCCGAGAACGCGGCGATCGACCGGGGGATCGCGCCCTCGGCTTGGACGCGCTCGAACATCGCCGACATGAAAAAGCAGCTCAAGAAGCTGGGCTTCGCGATCGATTGGTCGCGGGAGCTAAGCACCTGCGAGCCCGACTATTACAAATGGGAGCAGCTGCTGTTCCTGCGGCTGTACAAAAAAGGTCTCATCTACGTCAAAAAAGGTCTGGTCAACTGGGATCCCGTCGACCAAACCGTGCTGGCCAACGAGCAGGTCGAGGACGGGCGCGGGTGGCGCTCGGGGGCGATCGTCGAGCAGCGCGAAATCCCGATGTACTACTTCAAGATCACGCAGTACCAAGAGGAGCTGTTGGATTGCCTGGACAAGCTGCCGGGATGGCCTGAGTCGGTCAAGACCATGCAGCGCAATTGGATCGGCCGCTCAAAAGGGCTCAACGTGCGCTTCGGGATCGACAAGGGCAGCCGCAAGGGCCTGCCCGAGGGCTACCCCGACCACCTGCAGGTCTTCACCACGCGCCCCGACACCATCATGGGCGTGACCTACGTCGCCGTCGCGGCCGAGCACCCCTTGGCCGCCGCGGCGGCCAAGGACAACCCCAAGGTCGCCCAATTTTGCGCCGAGTGCAAGGCGGGCTCGGTCAGCGCCGCCGAGCGCGAGAAGATGGAAAAGAAGGGCTTGCCCTCCGGCCGCTACGTGATCAATCCGCTCAACGGCGAGAAGGTCGAGGTGTGGGTCGCCAACTACGTTTTGTACGGCTATGGCGGCGGCGCCGTCATGGGCGTGCCCGCGCACGACGAGCGCGATTTCGCCTTCGCCAAAAAATACGGCCTGCCCATCAAGGCGGTGATTCGCGCCGCCAACGGCACCGCGCCCCAAGGCGAGGTCGTCGAGCCCATGTGCGAGCATGGCGTGTTGGTCAACTCGGGCAAATACGACGGCTTGGATTTCGACCAAGCCTTCGAGGCGATTTTGGCCGACTTGTCCGCCCAAGGCTTGGCCGAGCAGCAAATCAACTACAAGCTGCGCGACTGGGGCTTTTCGCGCCAGCGCTATTGGGGCTGCCCCATCCCCATCGTCAACTGCGACAAGTGCGGCCCCGTGCCCGTCGACGAGAAGGATCTGCCCGTCGTCCTGCCCGAGGGTTTGGTGCCGGACGGCCGCGGCTCGCCTTTGACCCGCGACCGCGGCTTCATCGACTGCGTCTGCCCCAAGTGCGGCGCCCCCGCCAAGCGCGAGACGGACACCATGGACACCTTCGTCGAGTCCAGCTGGTATCTGCTGCGCTACACGAGCCCCAAATGCGAGACCGCGATGGTCGATCGCGAGGCCGCGGACTATTGGCTGCCCATCGACCAGTACGTCGGCGGCATTGAGCATGCCGTGATGCACCTGCTGTACATGCGCTTCTTCGCCAAGATGATGCGCGACGAGGGCATGATCGGCGTCGATGAGCCCGTGACCAACCTCCTGACCCAGGGCATGGTGGTGAACAACGTTTACTACCGCGAGACGCTCGACGCCAACGGGACGAAGAAGAAGACTTATTTCTATCCCAAGGACTTGAACGTGAGCCGCGACAGCCGGGGCCGCGCGATCGGGGCGACCGCCCTGTCCGACGGCCGGCCCGTGATCGTGGGCAGCGTCGAGAAAATGTCCAAGTCGAAAAACAACGGCGTGGATCCGGAAAGCCTGCTGGCCGAGTACGGCGCGGACACCGCGAGGCTGTTCATGCTGTTCGCCTCGCCGCCGGATCAAAGCTTGGAGTGGTCGGAGGGCGGCGTCGACGGCGCCTATCGCTTCCTGCGCAAACTGTGGCGCTTGGCGGCGGATTACGTCGACGCCTGCGCCGAGGCCCAAGCCGACCCCAAGGCCGCGGCGCCCGATTTTTCGGCCGCGGCCTTGAGCGCGGGGCAAAAAGAGCTGCGCCGCAAGCTGCACGCGACCATTTCCAAGGTCGCCGACGACTACGGCCGCAGGCTGCAGTACAACACCGCCATCGCCGCGATCATGGAGCTGCTCAACCTGTACGAAAAGACCGATTTCGGCTCCGACCCCGCTTTGGCCTTGGGCCTGCGCGCCGAGACGTTGCGCTCGGCCCTGACGATGCTGTGGCCGATCGCCCCGCACATTTGCGAGGCTCTGTGGGACGAGATCAGCGCCGAGGGTTTGCTGCGCTTGGGCTGGCCGAAGGTCGATCCATCCGCCTTGGAGGTGGAGGAAATCGAGTATGTCGTGCAGGTCAACGGCAAGCTGCGCGGCAAGATCACCGTCTCGGTCGACGCGTCGGATGCGGAGATCAAAGCCGCGGCGCAGGCCAACCCGGCCGTGTCCAAGCATTTGGGCGGCAAGGTCGCGCGCAAGGTCATTTTGGTGCCCAAGAAGTTGGTCAACATCGTGGTTTGACCCGCAGGCTTCGCGCATAAAAAACGGGACGCTCGGCGCCCCGTTTTTTTATGCCCTTTGGCGGCGGCAAGACAGCGCAGAAAGCGCCGCCCCGATTTTTGTTCCGTTCGGGCCGGCTCAAGCGTCGTCGACGGCGGCTCGGATCCGGTTTTTGAGGTTGAGCCGGGCGACGGGGTCGTCCAGCAGCTGCGGCGCCAAGATCAGGAATGAATCCTCCGCCCGCTCGCCCAAGGTGTAGATGATGGCGCTGCGCACCGAGACGTCGAGGTCGGACAGGGCTTGGGCGATGTTGGCCAACAGCCCCTTGCGGTCGGGGCCGGAGACCTCGAGCCGGTAGAGCGGGGCGGCGGCGGATTCGGACGTCAAAGAGACGGCGCAGGGGACGGGCACCGAGCGCAGGCGCCTTTTGGGCGGCTCCAATGGCTCGACGTCGGGGTTGTAGGCGCCGCGCGCGAACGCCTCCAAATCCGCGTCGAGCTTGGCCTTGCGCGCGGCGTAGTCAAACTCGCTCAAGCGCTCCGACAGGCCCAAGTGAAAGGTGTCCAAGGCCATGCCGCTGCCGGTGAGAAAGATGCGGGCTTTGAGGACGTTGAAGCCCGAGGCGGCGATGATTTGGCACAGCTTCGCGAAAAGCCGGGGGCCGTCCTCGACGTAGGCCATCAGCCTCAAGGCGCCGTCGTTGTCGGGCTCGCACAGGGCGAAACCCTCGCGCTTGGCGCTTTGGGGCTCTCCGGGCTCGTTGGGTTCGTCGCGGCGGCCGCTCTTTTTCGGTTGGGCGGCTCCGTCGGGATGCGCTTTGGGCTCGGCGCATCGAGGCGCGCCCGGATCGCGCCCCATGTCGAAGGCGGTGAGCTTTTCCAGATGCCACCGGATCTCCTCCTCGTCGTGGCATTGAAAGTAGCTCTCCCCCAGGGACGCGATGCGCCGCTCCGCTTCCGGTTCGGCGCAGCCCAGCCGCAGCAGAGTCGTCAGCGCGTTGCGCATCTTCTCGTCCAAGGGCGAGGCGGGCGCCTGCGCGTTGCCGCCCGACAGACAGGCCGACGCCTTGCGAAACAGCGACGCGGTGAGCTTGTCCTTCCAATCCGTCCAAATTTTGGGGTTGGTGCCGTAGATGTCGCACACCGTGAGGATGTACAGCGCCGTGAGCTTGGTTTTGTCGCCCACGCGCTCGCAAAACTCGCGCACGACTTCGGGGTTTTCGATGTCGTGCTTTTGCGACGTGACCGAAAGCAGCAAATGGTTGAGCACCAGCCATTCGAGCAGATCCGCCTCTTTGCGCGGCAGGCCGCTTTTGCGCGCGAAGCGCTCCGCGATTTTGGCGCCCTTGATCTCGTGCTGGCCGCCCATGCCCTTGCCCACGTCGTGCAGCAAGGCCGCCAGGTACAAGGCGCGCTTGGGCTCGAAGTCTTTCATCAGCGAGGCCGCGAGCTCAAAGTGGTCGTCGCGCCGCCTGTTGGACTCCAAGCTTTTCATGTGCTCCAGCGTCGCGAGGCTGTGCACGTCGACGGGATAGATGTGAAACAGGTCGTGCTGCAGCAGGCCCGTGACGCGCCCAAACTCCGGGATCTGCCGGCCCAGGACGCCGTACACGTGCAAAAAGTTCATGACCTCGCCCAGACGCCGCCCGTCTTGAAACAGCTCCAGGAATGCCTTGCGGCTTTCGGCCGCGTCGCGCAGGCGATCGCCCCCGCGCAACGACGCGCGCCACCAGGCGCGCAGCGTCTCGGGCTCGATGCTTTGCGCATCCGCTCTGCTTTGGAACACCCGCATGGTCTCGAAAACCGTTTCGGGGCGCGTCTCGAACGCGGTTTTGTCGTTGGCCTCCAGCTCCCCGTCGACGATTGTCCACAAAGGCGGAATGCGTGCGACGTAGCGCGCGATGCGCAGCGGCTGCGAGCGCTTGGCGAACAGCGGCACCACGATCCCGCTGATTTGGATGATCGAGCGCGTGGCTTGGCGCACTTTGCGCATGAGCGATTCGCTGGCTCTTTTGGGGGTCGAGCAGTCGAAGCCCAGGTTCTTGGCGACGATCACTTGGTTGTCGAACAAAAGCTCGTCGCCCGCCTTGCGCGAGAGCAAATGCAGCTCGATGCGCACCCGCGCCAGAGTTTTGTAGCTTTTGTTGAGCATCTTGGCCTCGCGCGCGTTCAGCGCCCCCGTGGAGACCAAAGATTTCAAGTCGGTGGGATAGCCCATGGCTTTGGCCATCCACATCATGCAGTGCGCGTCGCGCAGGCCGCCCGGGCAGAGCTTGATGTTGGGCTCCAGATAGCCCGAGTCGCGCGTTTTGCCCCGGCGAATCGAAATTTCTTCGATTTTCCCGCGCAAAAAGGCGGGCAAGTCGCGCTGGGCGGTGAGCCTGTCGCACAGATCGCAGTAGGCGCGCAGGTCGCCCGCGAGAAAGCGGCTTTCCAAAAACGAGGTGTCGCGCGACAGATCCTCTGCGCAGCTGCGCGCCAGCTGATCCTCGTCGCCCACCGCGACCGAAGGGTTGAAGCCCGCATCCCACAGGATTTGGACAAACAGGGACACCGTCGTCTCGGTCAAGGAATCCATCGGCTTGCCAAGCAGGATCGCCAAATCCAAATCGCTGTTGGGGTAGACCTCGCGCCGGCCCACGCCCCCCGTCGCGATCAGGGTGCAATCGGGCAAGTGCCCGAAAAGCTCGTTCCACAGCGTCAGCGTGAGGTTGTCCAAGCGCATCGAGTACTGTCGGAAAAATGTGTAGATCTCGCGCTTTTCCTTGTAGTACTTGGCGCAGATCCCGCGCGTTTCGTTGAGGCGGCGCCCCAGCTTCAGCGCAAGTTCGCTCATGAGCTTTGCCTTTCGCGTCTCTTGGCGCCCTTCGCCGCGCCCAAGCGGCCAAGCCGGCCTTCTTTGATTTTCAAAGCTCGGCGTCGCCCATCCCTTGGCCCGCCTCGCTTTTTTGTTCCCGCCCTTGAGCTTGGCCGCTTTCTTCGCCTTTTTTTGTCGCGATTCCGCCCGCTTCGCCGCGCGCGGGGCTTTTCAAGGCCAGCTCGGCCGCCCTTTGGCTGCGCCGACGGATTTCGGCGGAAGCCGCCGCCTTTTGCTCGCGCGTGTTTTGCTCCAAGTCCGAGAAATCCAGCGCCGCGATCGCATCCTTGGCGCGCAGCCAGCTTGAGGCGGCGGCTTGGGCCAAAGGCGAGCGGGCCGCATCGCCTCGCTCGCGCCGGGCGCGCAGGCGCCTTTGCCTCTCTTCGATCCTGCGCGCCCTTTGCGCGGGGGCGGAGTCAAGCGGAAACTCGATTGCGCCAAGGCGCCGCCTCCCAAGGCGGCCGGGTTCGCCGCCTTGGGGGGCGGAACGGTCTCGGCGCTCGGCGCCGGGTTCGGCGACGGGTTCGGCGCCGAGCGCGTCCGGGCTGAAGCTTGGGCAAAGGCGAAGGGCTGTTTCCGCGTTCAGGCGCGCCGCGGCGTCGACGCAGTCGATCGCGAGCAGCAGGTCGGTTGCGTCATGCCGGGCGTTGAGGGAGCGCAGGCAGGACAGGGCTTGCTCGCCGTCGCGCCGGTCGGGCTTCAGCAGCAGGGGGGCGTTTTGGCGCACGGCGAGGGCGAATTTCTTTTGCCGCGACGACGCCCGGGTGCGGGAGCAAAAGCGCTCGACGTCTTGGCGCGAGGCGAAAAACAGGGTCAGCAGCGCGTGGCGCTGCTCCGCGCTCAACCCGAGCTCGGCGCCGGCGTCGAGCGCGCCCATGGCGCAGGCGAAGGCGTCGGCCCCTTGGGGGCCCAAGCCCGCGTCTTGCCAAGGGTTGGGGGAGCCGCGCAGCGCCGCGATTTCCGGGAAAACCCGCTCCAGCGCGCCCGAACGGTCAAGCAGCCGGAACATTTCGGATGGCCTGCCCGTCATCAGCCCCGAGTCCAGCTCCTTGCGCGCGCGCTCGGGCGTCAGGGCGTCGATTTCGCCCGCCTCGGCCATGTCGCGGATCAGCCCCAGCGTTTTCGGGTCAGCCTCGAAGCCAAAGCGGGCGGCGAAGCGGGCGCAGCGCAAGGCGCGCACGGGATCTTCGCGAAAAGCCTCGCTCACGTGGCGCAAAACGCCCCGGCGCAGGTCTTCCAAGCCGCCGTAGGGATCGATCAGATCGGCCGAATCTGGGTCGATTCCCGAGGTTTCGGCGCGGGCGTCGGGTTCGGCGCCCGCGCAATGATCAATCGGAGGGCGGGCCGATTCGGGCGAAAAAGGCGCGAGGGAACGGGAGTCGACGGCCATGGCGTTGATCGTCAAGTCGCGCCGTTTCAGATCTTCCTCCAGCGTGATCGACGGGTCGGCGCGAAAGGCGAAGCCCTTGTAGCCCTTGGCGATTTTTCGCTCGGTTCGGGCCAGCGCGTACTCCTCTTTGGTCTTGGGGTGCAAAAAGATCGGAAACTCCGAGCCCACGGGCAAAAAGCCCAACCGCCCCATGCTTTGCGCCGTTGCGCCCACCACGACGAAATCCCGGTCCGCGACCTTCAGCCCCAGCAACATGTCGCGCACCGCGCCGCCCACCAAGTAGCAATCCATCGTTCCGCCCTTCCGCGCTTTTCTTCCTTCGGCGTCGTTCGGTCAATTAAACCGGATCGAAGCCGGCCGCCGTTTTGAAACGAGGCGCCGATTCTTTGTTTTTGCAAGCCGCAACGCAAGGCGGCGGGCGCGCGCCGGCGGCGTTTTGTCATGTTTTTTTCCTCTGCCGGGCGTAGGATCGTTTCTTTGGCTCGCGCGCGTTGCGATTGGGTTGCGATGGTTTGCGGCGGGGCGCGGCAAGCCCGGGCCGAAAAATCGGCAAAGCCCTTGTTGGCCCGGTTTGAGGACAATGACATGAACATGCGGCAAAAGAAGAACCTCATCATGACGCCCATCGTCGTCGCGCTGGGCTACGGCGCAGTGACCTTGGGCGGGGTCGACGACTTGCTTGCGCAGCGGCCGCCGTCGCCCGCCAAACAAGAAAAGATCGAGGCCCAAGCTTATTTTTCCGACGTCATGAGATTGCTTCAGCTGTTGCAGCGGCAAGCCGACGCGGATTGGGCGCGCCGCCCCGCCCGCAAGGCGGCGGCTGACCGCCTTTGCGTCCCGGGATCCCGCAAGGTCGCCCGACCCGACGTCAAAGACGAGGTCGCCTTGCCGTGGGTTCAACGGGCGCGCTCGGCGTTGGCGCCCGTTGGGGCGAGCGGGGAGAGCGGCTTTGCGCTCATCGAACATTGCGACGGCCGGACGGTTTTTGAGGGCGTTTTGGCGCCTCAAGCCGGAAGCTATTTGGCCGGATTGCGCATTCGCTCGCAGCGCGCCGAGGGCGGGGCGGGGTGGACTTGCGAGCTGGACAAGGGCCGGGTCGGGAAATGGAATCGGCGTCTGTTGCGCCAAGAGATTGAGGCGAACCGATGCGAGGTGAGGCGCTTGCAAGGATTCTCCGCATAGGCTTGAAAGGTTGGGAAGGAGGGGCAAGCTTGCGTCGATCGGCCCGTTCGTTGCCCTCGATTCCGCTCGCTTGCCTTCCGCCGGCTCTCCGCTTGCTCTTCGCTTGCTTTCGCCCTTATTTCGTTTTGAGCGTTCGCGCAAGGGGATGCGATCCTGCGCCGCGCCCTTGGGCGCCCTGGCAAGGCCCGCGCCTTCGCTTGCGGCCCGGGGCTTGGGAAAGCGGGCCCCAAGATCCGGGATGCGAAACCGGTTTTCAATCCGCGCGCAACAAGGACTGCCGGATGGCCCCAAGGGCTTGGCTTGAGCGTCTTTTATTTTTTTTCCCCCCCCGATCGCTTTTGATCTTGCGTTTTTGCGGTTCGCCTTCTTTTTTCTTATCCCCTTCCTCCCATTCTCTCCCCTCCTGCGCCCGACTTCGCTTTTTTTATCTTCTCCTTTCCATTTTTCCGCTTGTTCTTCTTTCAGTTTTTTCCGCCCGCCAACTTAAGGCGGTTGGAACAGCGGTTTTTGTCTGCCGCCGGGAAGAGGGGGGCGAGGCGGCGCGAATGCCCAAGCGGATGGAATTTCTCCCCAAAGGCCCAATTAAGCGCGGCTTAAGCGCCGCGCGCAATTTATTGACCTTGCCGGGAGGATTGTTCGGCCCGATCGTTTGCCAAAGCGGATCGGGGCAGGCCGGAACCCGCAAAGGGAAAAGCGGTTGGTTCGGCTCGCCGAGGGCGGCCGCAAAGCGCCGGCTTGCGGCCTGCGGCGCCAAAAGGCGAAGGCCGCGGCGGAAAGGCGCCCGGAAAGAAAGGGGGAACAAGAGGGCGGCGCGCGGCGCGCCGGCGCAAACGGCGGGAAAGACAAAAACAAAACAAAAAAA
>CAJPTP010000029.1 GCA_905373555.1 uncultured Francisella sp.
TCACAATTCATCCATTTGATTGTCAATGAAAATTTAAAGTTCACTGGTAATATAATGAGATGTCTCTCTTACTCCTCGCGGTGTCTTATTTTTGGGACTCTTTTTTCAGTTCCGAAATCTATAGCGCTCGAATTAGCAAACACACCCTATTCTTTCTTTTCCTGCGAGGAAACGATCACTGACTCGCAAAGCAAATATTCGGCTCCCATCGTTCGCCTCCGCTCCTCTGCCGTTTTGGCCGATTTCGTCAATAGATGATGTGGCTTTGGGCGTAAATCCCTCCCACGACTTCGCATGGTTCAAACGAACCCGTCCGCGGATAGCTCTTGCCGATTGTCCGGTTCCGCCGGCGCCGCGCTTGTTTGGGGCCAATCAGTCTGAGCAAGAGTTCGTGGCTTGAGAGGAACGCCACCTGGCAGCCGCTGCGCACGCCGCAATAGATGGCTTTGAAACCCGTGATTCGGGAGATGTTTTTCTCCTTCGATGCGGCGATGAACCGCGATGTTTGTTGCGATGTTTTTGCCGATATGGTGACGCCCTGCGCCGGGCGAAGTCGAAATCGCCCAAGCCCGGAAAAAATTCGATCTGCGATTTCTCGTTTATTTTTGGGCGTTTTGTTTCGCGATGGGCAATGGATTTCGCGTTTTTAAGCCCCCGGCGTTGCGTTATGTTTATTTTTCGAGAGTCTTTTCCCGGCTGCGCCCGATTCGATCTTCACTTTTGGTAGAATTTGGCCGGCGCTCGACGAATCGCCTTGTTTCGGCTTGAGCGGACAAATGCGGCGGCGCTCCCCTTGGGCTAAGAATCAAGCCAGGTTCTTGCGCGGCTCGGTTTTTGCCCGGGAAGACCAAAACAAAGGGCCGATGGGAACGGAGTTCGCCAACGGCGCCGCCCGGTTGGGGCGAGACGGCCCGACGTTGAGCGGCGCGCGAGGCTTCGCGGTTGGGCGCGCCCGGTCGGGCCGGGCGCGTTGGGTTTTGCCCGCGCCTTGCGCTTTCCCTTGCCTTCGCCGCCCGCGCCGTCCGCCGCCGGGCGGTGTGTTCGGCGCGCATTTGCGCCCGTCGAACCGCGCCATGCCCAAGCCCTTCGCTTTTGGCCAGCCCTTTGCATGAGCTCGACGGGGCGCGTTCGGCGCAAGCGGGTTTCGGCGCCAGGGCCTTGAGCGGGCGGCGCCGAAAAGGGCGGAAGCGCGCCGCGCTTGATTTCTAATTCAATCCTTTCCTTTTCTTTTCGCCGCGCCGGGGCTTGGATCCGACGCGCGGCCCGCTTTCGCGCCCGGCGCGAACAGGACGGCTGTATGTCAATGATCAATTCAACGGTTCGCCCCTTTTCGGCTCTTGTGTACAAAAAAGGCGCCATTTGGGAGATGACCGATCAAACCTTGAAGGGCAAATGGAGCGTGGTCGTCTTTTATCCCGGCGACTTCACCCCCGTTTGCGCCACGGAGATCGAAGACTTCATTGAGAATTACAAAACCTTCGCCGACATGGGGGTCGAGATCTACGGCTGCTCGATCGACAGTGTTTACGTGCATCAGCAGTGGATGCGCCATTCCCATTTCTCGGCCGAGGCCCAGTTCCCGCTGATCGGCGACACCGCCCATGCCGTGTGCAAAGCTTTCGACGTGTTCAATGAGGCCAAGGGGTGCGCCGACCGCTCCAGCTTTGTCGTGGCGCCCGATCTGACCATCAAGATGATCGAGATCAACGATTCTTCCGTGGGCCGCAATTCCGACGAGCTGCGCCGCAAGATCGAGGCGCTGCAATACTTGGCCAAGAACCCCAACCATTTCTGCCCCGCGAAGTGGACGCCCTCGCACGACACGCTGCGCCCCTCGCTCAATTTGATGGGCAAAATTTAAAGCTCGCCCGCGGATCCGGCGCAAAGGCGATCCCGCCCCGTCCTCTTTTGGCTCATCGGCCGTTGGCCGTTGGCCGTTGACGCGCCGTTTGGGCGCCCGCCGCTTGGCGCGCCCTTGCGGGTTGCCCGCTTGGCGGGGGAGGGAGCTTGCTGGATCGCCTTTGTCGGGCTCGCCCGACCTTTTGGCGATCGCCCTTTCTTCTTCGATCCCCTTCCTTTTGCCCGTCTGCCCGCCGCGCCGCGACGGGCGATGGAAGACAGAACAAAAAGAGTCAGTTATGCCTGCTTCAAGTGTATGGGACCCTTCGTTGAACGGCGAGTTGCGCGAGGCTTTCACCAAAATCGTTGAGCCCGTGACGCTGCGCGCCTGCATTGAGGACAACAGCGCGGGCCGCGATTTGATGGAAGTGCTGGAAAACATCGCGGCGCTTTGCCCCAAGATCAGGTGCGTGCGCGACGACTACCTCAACGAGCCCAAGCCCAGCTGCCTGATCCAAGGGGCGGGGCTCAAAGGCCGCATCGTTTACGCGGGGCTGCCTTTGGGCGAGCTGTTCACGCCGTTTGTGTTGAGCATCCTGCATGCGGGGGGCCATGCGCCCGTGGACAACTACGGGGTGATGGAAAAGGCCAAGCGCGCCGCGAAACGCATGCATTTCACTTCGTTTTCGCAGCAAAATTGCCCGTACGGCTCGGAGATTTTCGAGAACCTCGATCTGCTTTGCGTCGCAAGCGACAAATTCAAGCACACCATCGTCGACATTTCCTGCTTCGGCGATCTTTTGGCGAAAAAAGGCATCATGGGCGTGCCCACGATCTTCCTTGAGGACACGATGATCGCCGAGGGCTTGGTGTCGCTCGACGAGATTTTGGAAAACCAGCTGCAGGACATTGTTTCCGCCGCGACCGAGAGCGACTTGAGCATGTCCGATATTTTGGGCAAGGCTGAAAAAACGCTGGCCGCGACGCGCTCGGCGCTCACGGACGAGGATGTCAAGAAAATCGCCGGGCAAAGCCGCCCGCAGGGTGCGGCCGAGGCGTCGGCGCGCCCTGCGGGCGAAGAGCCACCCGAGTCGCCGGAAAGCAGGCGGGCGCGCGAATTGGCGCACTTGGAGGCGTGGTACTGCATGCCTCTCAACGCCAAGGTCAGGGCGCGGCTGAACGTTCCCGTCACCGATTTCCGAATTCAGGAGTTCAGCTGGACGCAGTCCTTCCGCGACGTCTATCGTTGGCCCAATCGCCTGCGCGCGCTGATGCACAGCTCGGGCTTGAGCCAAGCCGACGTCGATTCGGGGGCTTTGACCGAATTCGCGGTCAACTCGGCCTTGAGGCGCTACCTGATGGACTGCGACCCCAAGTCCAATCCCTATCAAGACAAACTGCTGCATTTGGTCGACAAGTTCGAGCGCGATTGCCGCGAGGTGCTCACCTTGCGGGTCAACAACAAATACAACGACATCATCAAGTTCATGCGCAACACGATTTTGATGGATTGGATCGATTTGGCGGGAGCCTTGATCCAATGGCTGCTGTCCTATGAGCGCTTCTCGGATAAGTTCTGAAAGGCTTGCCGCTTTGCGGCGGTTTGCAAAAAGAAAAGGCGCCGGATCGGCGCCTTTTCTTTTTGGGGATGTATGCGAGAAGTGTTGATATAAAAACACTATGAAATCATGGGTCAACTGCTTCTTCGGCTGTCGTGTTGCGCAAGCCCGAAGAAAAGCAATCCGGATCTTCAAAGGTCGCTTGAGAACTTTTCTTTCGATCTTTCAACACCAACGCAAACAACTACGACAGGAGAGGGCATCAACACTTCTCGCATACTTTCCCAAAAAAAAAAGGGGAAAAAGCCGAACGAAGGCTCATTTTACGTGAGCGAGTATTTGTTTTTCGATAGAACCGCGCGACAGACCGGAAGAATCGCGGCCTCGGGCGCCGCCGATTGGGCGGTCGGCGGCGATCAAGAGCCGAAATCGGGCGCCGCGGTTCCGACGCTTGGGAAAGATCCGCCGCCGTTTCGTTTGGCCCGGATTTGGGGCGAGGGGGCGGATCGAAAACCGGCTTCGGCCGCTTGGGAGGGCTCCGGGGCGCCTCGGGGCGCCGGCCCGGGGGCCAACGTCGCTTCGATTGCGGCGCTGAGCTTCCCCTTTGCTCATTTCCCGCTTGTTGTTTTCTCTGTTGCCGTTTCTTGCGTTCTGACCGCGTTGGCCCCAACCGCTCGGCGGCGGTTGGGCAGGGGTGGGCTTTCACCGGGCTTCCGGCCGATCCCGGCTTGCCCTGTGCTGGCTCAAGCCCTTCGGATCGCCAAGTTTCGGTTCCGGATCCGAGAGCCTCGGATCCCAAACGGCGTCGGGCGGAATCGAGCCTTGAACAAGGGATGGGCGGATCGGGCCGAGGCGCCAAGCCCGCGCATAGCCCGGGCTTGGTTGCGCCGAGACGGGCCAAGGTTGGGTCGGGTTGCGCCGGGTTTGTTCGGAACGGGGCGCCCTGGTTTGCCCTGGTTTGCCCTGGGTTGGATTGGGTTGGATTGGGTTGGGCGGGGTGGGCGGCGAAGTTGGGTTGGGATAGGCCTGGCCGCTTGGGCTTGGCCAAGCCGAAACGGATGGGTTGGGCTTTGAGCCCGGTTGGATTGCTCGGTTTGGCCGGGGTCGGCTTCGAGCCGGCTTGCGCTTGGGCGCGGCTTTTTTCGAGGCGCGCCCATTCCCCCTCTCGTCTTCTCAAGCCCGGGGCGGCCGCGCGCGCCGAAAAAGCGGAGCGCCGAATGGGCTTATAATCGACGCTCGCTGTTTTTTTTTGAGGAGGGGGGGCTTCTGGCCTTGGCCCAAGCCGGCTCAAACCCGGGGCTTCGGCCGCGCCGCCGCGCTCAAAGGCGACGGAGCGAACGATCGCGGTTGGGCCGCCTCTCCCGCCGCGACTCGATTTTTGTTCGCAGGGCCGGCGCCGGGGCGGCGGCGTTGGGCCGAGCGTCGTTTTTGGGGCGGCGGTTCGATCGCCCGTGCGATCGTTTGAGCCCCCATTCGGATGGGTTTGTTTCGCCCGCCGCGCCGCGCGGTTCGCTGCGCGTTGGCGCGCCCGGCGCCGTTTGCGCTTTTGCTTTTTCCTATTTATTTTGGTGTTTGATGTTTGACCTTTGATGTTTGATTGTTGAATTTTTGATTGATTTTTGATTGATTTCGGTTGGAATCGATTGGCCGCCCGCCGCTTGCCGGGCCAAGGCGTTCGGCGGGGCCAAGGGTATTGTTTTGGGGCTGGGTTCAGCGCCGGTCGGTTCGGCTTGAATCGACTGCTCGAGCAAGACGAGGAAGCCAAGGAGAAAGGCTCGTTACCATGTTTGCAAAGAACATCGACATCGCCGCGTTCGATCCCGAGTTGGATCGGGCCATCAAGAACGAAAATCGCCGGCAAGAAGACCACATTGAGCTCATCGCGAGCGAGAACTACGTCTCCCCCGCGGTCATGGAGGCCCAAGGCAGCCGGCTGACCAACAAGTACGCGGAGGGTTATCCCGGCAAGCGCTATTACGGCGGCTGCGAGTTTGTCGACGACGTGGAGCGTTTGGCGATCGAGCGCGTGAAGCGGCTGTTCGGGGCGCAGTACGCCAACGTTCAGCCCCACTCCGGCTCCCAAGCCAACCAAGCGGTGTACGCGGCGGTGATGAAGCCCGGCGACACGCTGTTGGGCATGGGCTTGGCCTACGGCGGCCATTTGACCCACGGCGCCCCGGTGAATATCTCGGGAAAAGTGTACAAGTCGGTCGCTTACGGCTTGGATGAGAACGAGCGCATCGACTACGCCCAAGTCGAAAGCTTGGCCAAAGAGCATAAGCCCAAGGTCATCGTCGCGGGCGCCTCGGCGTACTCGCTGCGCATCGACTGGCAAAAATTCCGCGACATCGCCGATTCCGTCGGCGCCTACTTCATGGTCGACATGGCGCACTACGCGGGCTTGGTCGCGGCGGGCGAATACCCCAACCCCGTGCCCATCGCCGACTTTGTGACGACCACCACCCACAAGACGCTGCGCGGGCCGCGCGGCGGCGTGATTTTGAGCCGCTCGACCGAGCACGAGAAAGCCCTCAACTCGGCGATCTTCCCGCAGCTGCAAGGCGGCCCCTTGATGCACGTGATCGCCGCCAAGGCCGTGGCCTTCAAGGAGGCCTTGGATCCGTCCTTCAAAGCGTACGCCAAGCAGGTCAAGGCGAACGCCGCCGCGTTGGCCGACAAGCTGATCGAGCGCGGCTTGCGCATCGTTTCCGGCGGCACGGAAAGCCACGTTTTCTTGGTTGACCTGCGCCCCAAGGGGGTGACGGGCCGCGACGCGGAGAAGATGCTGGGCGACGCCCACATCACCGTCAACAAAAACGCGATCCCCAACGACCCCGAGAAGCCTTTCGTCGCATCCGGCATTCGTTTGGGCTCCCCCGCCGTGACGACCCGCGGCTTCAAGGAAGACGACATGCGCCTGTTGGGCGATCTGATCGCCGACGCGCTCGAGTCGGGCGGCGACGAGGCCAAAATCGCCCGGGTTCGCGAAGCCGCGATGGGCTTGTGCGCCAAGTTCCCCGTTTACGGCGACTGACCCGCCCCCGCCCCGGGGCCCGGCCGCCCATGGGGGCGGCGCGCGAGGCGTCGGGCCCAACGGCCCAACAGCGCCGAGCCGTTGGGCCCTAAGCGGGCTTCGGCGCAAGCCGCCCGGCCCGGGGAACCGGCCCACAGGCCGCAAACCCCAAGCCCCAAGCCGCCCGGAGCCAAGCGGCCTCGGGCAGGGGGCGTATCGGGCTTTTAAGGTTTGCCGCCGTTGGGTTTGCCCCGACGGCTTGTTTTTTGCGCGGCTCGCCGCAGGCTCCCTCGCCTCGCCGCCTTCGGGCGCGAGGCGGTTGGGCGCCGCCGCTTGCGGATTTTTTTCAAGGAGACATTTGGAATGGACATTTCCGTCATTTCGCCCGCCAAGTCGGTTCCGGACGACTTCAACGCCATCATCGAGATTCCCGCCCGCAGCCCCGACGGGATCAAATTTGAGCTGGACAAGGAAAGCGGCTGCATCGCGGTCGACCGCTTCTTGGGCACGGCGATGAACTATCCCGCCAACTACGGCTTTGTGCCCAACACCCTCTCCGGCGACGGCGACCCGTGCGACGTTTTGGTCGTCGCCCCTTCGCCCTTGCCGCCGGGATGCCTGATCCGCTGCCGCGCCTTGGGCATGATGTTCATGGAAGACGAGAGCGGCGTGGACGCCAAGATCGTCGCCGTTCCCACCGCCAAGATCTGCCCCATGTACGCGGGAATCAAGAAGCTGGAGGATTTGCCGCAACAGCTGCGCGACCAAATCGAGCACTTCTTCGCCCACTACAAAGACCTCGAAAAGGGAAAATGGGTCAAGATCAGCGGCTGGGGAACGATCGAGGACGCCAAAAAAGAGCTGGAGCAGGGCATTGCCAACCACGCCAAAGGCAAATGACGCTTTTTTGCGCGCGCAAGGCCGGCTTGTCCGGCCTTTTTTATTGCGCGCCGCGGGCGCAAAACGGGGCAAAAACGCCGCGACGATCCCGCGCGCATAGGCGCGGCCGCGTCTTCCGGCTATCATTGGCCAAAGGGGCTGAACAAAACGACGGCGTCGCTCGGCGTCTCGGCCGGCCGGGGCGCTTGGGGCCGGCCCAAAGCGATGCGGGGCCGGCCTGCGGCGAAGCGGCGGCGAATCGGCGCCTAACCCGGGGCCGATCGAATCCGATCGGGGAGTGGGCCGGATCCGAGCCGCTCTGAGCCGAATCCGAGCCCGGGCCGGCCGGGGCGGGGCCGGGCGGATTTTGATCGATCGGCGGTCGCCGGGCGATTCGGCCGACGGGCGATCAGGCAAACGGGGCGGTTCGATGGGCAAAAAAACGCGCGCCGTGATGAGCGCGACGGCTCGGGCGCGGTGGCTGCGGCTGGCGCGCCTGCGGCTGCGCCGGCTCGCGCGGCGCAGGCTTTCCGGCGGCTCGGCGGGCTTGGGCTCGCCGCCGCAGGGCAAATCCGTGATGGAGTGGCTGCTTAGCCCAAGCTCCGGCCTCACGGCTTTTATTTCCCATCCCGACTGTCAGGCCCATCGCATGGGCCATGGCCACCCCGAGTCGCCCGATCGCATCGTCGCGATTCGCGGCCGCTTGGCCGAGGCGAGGCTGTTCGACTTTTTGCAGCAGGTGCCCGCGCCTTTGGCCACCGAGCAGCAAATCTGCCGCGCCCACACCCCGCGGTATCTGGAGTACCTCGAAGGCTCCGCGCCCGCGCGGGGCACCAAGCGGCTGGATTCCGACACGGCGCTGTGCCCGGATTCGCTCAAGGCGATCCGCCGGGCCGCCGGGGCGGGGGTGGCGGCGGTGGATATGGTCATGTCCGGGCGCGCCCCCAACGCCTTTTGCTGCGTGCGCCCGCCCGGCCACCACGCCGAGTCGAGCAAGGCGATGGGCTTTTGCTTCGTCAACAACGTCGCGGTCGCCGCGATGCACGCCTTGGCGGTGCATCGGCTCAAGCGCGTCTTGATCGTCGATTTCGACGCCCACCACGGCAACGGCACCGAGGAAATCTTCAAAGACGACGAGCGGGTCATGCTGATTTCCAGCTTCCAGCACCCGTTTTTCCCCTACAGCGGCGACAAGCCCGTCGGCTCCAACCCCAACATCCGCAACTTCCCGCTGCCCGCGGGCTCAGACGGGCGGACTTTCCGCAAGATGGTGCTGCACGAGTGGCTGCCCGCGATCCAAGACTTCCGCCCCGAGCTGTTTTTGTTGAGCGCCGGCTTCGACGCCCACGTCAACGACGGCATGGCGTTTTTGCGCCTCAACGACGACGATTTCGGCTGGATCACCGCGCGGCTCGTGCGTCAAGCCAATCTGCGCTGCGAGGGGCGGCTGGTCTCGATTCTCGAGGGCGGCTACGACATTCCGTCTTTGGCGGGCGCCGTCGCGCGCCACGTCGAGGCCCTGTGCGGCAGGCGCATTCGCGAGTAGCTCTCGCCGCCTCCGGCGCCGAAGCGGCGCGGCCCTTGGATT
>CAJPTP010000030.1 GCA_905373555.1 uncultured Francisella sp.
CCTGCGCCCGGCGCGCATTGCCCTTCGAGCGCCGCAATCCGTCGGATCGGGCGTCCGCCCGTTTAACCGAGGCGCCTTATAATTGGCGGTCTATGCCTTACTATCAATTCGATGGCGCCTTGTCGGCCTTGGGGCCGGAGAGGGGAGCTGGCCGTGGTCGATATCTACAAGTCTTTGGGCATTTCGCCGTTCTCGTCGGAGGCGGAAATCGAGAAGGCGATTCAGCTGAACAATTTGGCCAACGAGATCAATCTCAACGACGCCCAAAACGCGCGGGCCTTCTTGCTCGATCCCGAAAAGCGGCGGGCCTACGACAAGCAGCTGACCGCGAGCTACAAGGACGTCAAGTTCAAAAAATACGACATCCGCTACTCCCCCAAGTTCTTGCAAGACCGCATCGCGGAGGATTTGGAAAAGGCGGCCGAGGATGACCCGCTGCGCCGGCTGGTCGAGCGGGCATCCTTGGTCGATCCGTCCGTCAAAATCCAGGAGTCCGTGCGCGCGGGGGCGCTGAAGGCCGAGCGCAGCCGGGCCGCCGTGGCCGACGCCATCCGAGCGCTGGCGGCGCTTGCCGTGGGCATGGGGCTGATTTACGGCGCCGCCTACTTTGCCTTGGACACGGACAAAGGGCCGCAGCAAAATCGCACGATTCAGTCGATCGACCAACGTTGGCGGTGAGCGCATGATCAACTACTATTACCTGCTCAAGCTGGGCGTCGGCACCGGCACCAAAGAGCAAATCGAAGAGGCCATCGCCAAGGCCCGCGAAGAGGGCGAGATCGACGAGACCGCTTTGAGCGACGCCGAAACCTACCTGCTCGACGAGGGCATGCGCTCGGCGTACAACGACATGGTGAAGTTCCACCTGATCTTCTACCGAAAAAAAGGCAAGAAGGTCGAGGTGCCCGAACAGCAGGAAGCTCTCGACGACGATGACATCCGCATCGCCGCGGACGAGGAGACGTGGCAAAGGTGGAACGAAACGGGGCCGACGTTTTGGCAGCGCTTCCGGTTCACCGTCTTGGCCGCCGCCGTTTTGGTTTTGGCCGCCCTTTACGCCTCCTATTACGTCGTTTCGAGCAACAAGGTCGACGACAGCTTGAGCCCCAACGCCATGGCGATGCCCCAGGAGCCCGTCGCGGTCGGGCAGAACCCCGCCGTTTCGCCCATGTTCGCGCCCGACGCCTACGTCGCCCAGCGCATCAAGCCCGGGGAAATCAAAGACGTGGAGAATCGGGTGCTCGACGCTTTGGGCGGGAGCTTCGAGTACGACGTCAAATCGGGCTCGGATCGCGGGCCGCACAAGGCGCTGGTCAGAGCGATGCTCTCGACGCCGCGCGGCAGCCGCAACAATTATTACGTTTTGGGCTCTTTGGTGGCGGGGTATCCCGCCAACACCAAATCCAACCGCGTTTTCGTGATTGAGGTCGCGGGCTACGGCAACGAAGAGGCGCGATTGCTTTCCGGCTTCACGTTTCCCTCGAGCATGAACCAAGAGCGGCTGGATTTGTTCAAGCTCATGCGCGTGGGGGATCGCATGGGGATGTTCGGGCCGATGTCGCGCGTCTTTGGCCGCGACGGCAAGGACAATTACTTCATGTCCAGCTACTTTTTGATGTTCTACGCGTCGTCATCCGGCCGGCATCGCGCCGCCCTGATCCCGCGCCGCGCGGCGTCGGTGTCCAAGGTCGCCTTGATTTCCGACCCCGAGGCCAAAGCCTGCGCCCAGCGCTTCATGGAGACGGGGGACATCGATTTGCCCCATTGCGAGTCGAAGTATTATTCCTACGCCCTGATCGACTACTCGGGCATGCAGGATGAAAACCGGGTCGTGTCCTCGCCCGCCGAGTTCGTCATCTTGGAAGGGCGCGATGCGCCGCAGGGGCCATCCATCGCGGGCAGAAAATTTCGCTATCGCTACGCCTACGACCGCGTCGCGCCCATTCAAGGCAATGAGCCCGTGATCGTCAAGGCGGCCCAGGCGCTGGCCCCCGACCCCGATTCCAAAAAGGCCGTGCCGCGTTACGGCATACTTTGACAGGCGGCGCGCGTCCGCGCCGACCGAGCCCATGAAAAACTATTACCGGTTGCTCCAAGTCGATCCCGGAATCGACGCCGCGTCGCTAAGCAAGCGAGTCGTGCAAGCCAAGCTGCTTGGCGCGCTCGACGCCGCGACGCTGCAGGAAATCGAGCGCTGCCTTTTGCCGCCCCAAAACAGGGAGGCGTACGACGCTTTGCTGCGCTTGGCCATGCAGGCCGAGGAAAAGCCCGCCGTCGACGTCGCGGTCGGCCCGCAGTCCGACGACGAGGTGACGTTCGTCGCCCACACCCTGCCCGAGAGCCTTCGCCCGCCGGAAGAGACTTGGTACCGCAAGGGAATGTTTTCCGTGGCGTCCTTCGTGCTGGTTTTGTTCATGACGGGGATCGTCGCCTCGGCGTCGCAACGGTCCGGCCGCTCCGACGCTTCGGCCGCCTTGCCCGTGACGGGCGTTTATCCCCCGGGTGGGGAGGCGTCCCAAGATCGCGCGGCGCCGGGTCAAGACAATCCGGGCGAGGCGGAATCCGGGGCCGCCGAGTCGGGGGGCGCGACCGCCGCCTCGGCGCCGCCCGCGGACCCCGCGGTGGAGGATTTCATCGACAACCGGACGCTGCCGTCGGTCTTGCAATCGGATTTGGGCTCGCGGCGCGACGTATTGGCGCAGATCGCGCAAGCCCTGCGCGACGCGACGGGCGACGATTTTCAATATTCTTACTTGGGCAAAAAGGTCGGGCTCACGGCGCAAAAGGTCGTGCGCTCGGCCGACGGCTACGACGTGTACGGCTTGATGACCCCGGAAGGCGCCCAAGGCGGCGGATCCGGCGCCTTCTCGTCGCCGGATTACGCGTCCAAGTGGATTTACGTGGCGACGCTGCGGCCAACGGGCTCGGGCTCGGGCTTGGAGGCGAAGGATTTGGCGCCGTTCACCTTGGGCGCCCGGATTCGGGCGGGCTCCTTGGCCGCGTCGCCGAAGCTGGATCTTCCCGGGGGCGAATCCTTGGTCGCCTTCCCCTTGGCGCCCGCCCTGCCTTTGGCCTTGAACGGGGCGCAGTACCTCATGCAGTACCGGTCCGTCGCGGTGCGCTCCCCGACGCGCCGCGAGCTTGTCGCGATCCCCTCGACCGTCGTCGCGGCCCTGTCGGCCGACGTGGAGCCCGCCGAGGTCGAGGCGTGCCGAGCCGAGCTCACCGCCTTCGATTACGTCGCGGTCGGCGGCCGCTACGACAGCGCGATTCCGCCGGGGACTTTGGGGGCGAACTGCGAGCGCATGGCCCGCTCGTCGATCGCGGTGGCGTTTCAAGGCGCCCAGCCCAACAGTGTGGGGGAGCCCGCCTTGGTTCTGCGCGGCGCCGCCGAAACCAACGGGCGGACGGCCCAGGCGAATCTCAGCATCGCGCTGCGCGGCTCGACGGGCGTGAACGAATCGCCCCCGCCCGCCCCCGAGGCCAAGGCGGGCAAGGAGCTGTTTGACTACGCCTTCCGCCTCAACCCCAAGGGAACGGAGCATCCGAGGGGCGCCTTGGCGCGCTACGGCGTGTACGAGACAACCGTCAATGGCGGAAGGTGATTCGGCCCGCTTCCGGGCGGCGCCGGGAAGCGCGCGAGGGGGGAAAAGGGCCCGATGAAAAATTTGTACCAAACCTTGGGCGTCAGCCCCTTTGCCTCGGATGAGGAAATCCGCGTCGCGATCGAGATCGCCCAAGAATCGGGCAAGCTGGGCCTCAACGATTTGCAGGCGATTCAAGGCAACCTGCGCGACCAGAGGACCCGGCGCGAATACGATTGCCGTTTGGTCGAGGATTTGGGGCGGATGGGCTTTCAGCCCTTCGAGATCAAATACTCATCCAAAACCCTGCGCCGCCACCTGGAGAGCCGCGCCCGCCAAAGCGTCGCCGACCAAGCCGTGGACAAGCTGCTAAGCGAGGCGCAGAACATGGATTTGGGCGCCGTGATGGAGCGGGACTTGAAGCGCGCCGCCGAGGAAAACAAACGCCGGCGCGACAAGATCGTGGATTTCGCGGGCGCCGCGCTGGTGTTTTTCGTGGGGCTTTTTCTCTGCATGGTGATGTATTACAGGCTCAAAGGATGATGAGGGCGCCGCGCCGCGCTGCGGCGCCCATTTCGCGCCGGGCGCCGGGGCGCGGGAAAATGCGCCAAGCGCGCGTCGGCGCGGCGAGACGTTGAGCCTGAGGTTTTGAATGGGGCGGGGCGCGGCTCGGCGCGGGTCGCGGCCAAAGCCGCTTGGCCGAAACGGTCGGCGCGGCCGCCTTTTTTGTTGCTTTGCGGCATTCGGGCCCGCCCGGCCGTCGCGGCCGGGCCGACCCATCGGGGAGCGTGGACGTGGGATTCGGTTCGATTTGGCATTGGCTGGTCGTTTTGTTGATCGTGGTCGTGGTTTTCGGAACGGGCAAGCTGCGCCACGCGGGCCGCGACTTGGGCGGCGCGATTCGCGAGTTCAAGGAGGGTTTGCAGGGCGATGAGCCCCAAAAGGCGGACGGCGCCAAAGACGCGGCAGGATCGGCCGCGGGCTCGGGCTCGGGCGCGGCCGCCCGAACCTCGGCGAGCCCCGCCGAAGACGGCGCTGAAAAAGACGCCTAGGGCTCCATTGAGGGCGCCGATCAAACAAGGCCGAAAAGGTCGCGCCGCCGCCCAAAGGGCTTTGGGCATTGATTATCGGGCCGTGTGTTAAAATAATAAACAGTCGCCGGAGCTTGGAATGCGGCCTTGGGCGCGGGTCGGGGCGGGCGTTTATCGGAATTTTCATTTATCCCCGTTAAGGTTGGTTTATCCCCGCTAAGGTTGGCAGACGCGCCGGCGCCCGGCAGGCGCAGCCCGGTTGCTTCAAAGGGCGCCACGCGGCTCCGGCCGGGCTTTCGGTTCTTGCCCCGTTTTTGCCGGGGCGCGGGGGCCTTTGTTTTTCCCCGGTTCGCCTTGGGCTTTCCTTTTTTGGTTTGTTGGATTGCAGGTTGCTTCGGCGCCCGGTTGCTTCAGTTTGCTTGGGGATCGGCGGGCTTCGGCCCGGGCTTGGTTGGGCCGTCTTTCGGCTTTGGGGTTCGGCTCCGCGCGCAAGTCTGACGGTTTTGCGTTTTGCCGTTGGATTTCCGCAGCTTGATTTTGTTTTTGCTTTGCCGCGGTTTCGTTTTTTTTGCTCCGCTCGCTTCTTCGCTTTCTTGGGCCGAGCCCGCGCGCTTGTTTGCGCCGCATGCCGCCGCATCTTGGGGTCGGGCCGGAGCCTTGGGCTTTGGGGCGGGCGCCCAAGCCATCCCATGCCGTTTGCGGTTTCATGCCGTTTGCGGCCTTGCGCCGCCCAATTGGGTTTCGTTTGCCGCCCGGATGAAGCCGGCGCGCCGGCCGCCCGCCGGCGCCGGATAATGTGTTTTCGACCGTTGCCGGTTTGCGGGGGCGCCGTTGGGCGCGCCCGCCGGTCTCACCCTCGTTTTTTTGGGGCCTCGTTTGAGGCGCCAACCGCGGCCTTGGGGCGATCCCGGGCCGCTTAAGCCAGAAGAAAGGTTCGCACAGATGAGTCAGCCCTTTTCGTTCGATCCCAAAGCCATGAGCCAGCAGCTTGAGAACTGGCAGAAATTTTGGTTCGGCGCATTCGCCAACTCCCCCGAGCCCCAAACCGATGAAGGCGGCGAGCCCAAGACCGAGTCCGACGATTTCCTTTCTTACTGGCGCGGTTACATGGCCGAGCAGAGCCGCTTTTGGCAAAACGCGTGGGGCGCTCTGACCAACCAAGGCGAGGCGCAGGAGGCGGGCGCATCCGGGGCCGAGGGCAAAGAGGGCGAGTCGCTGCGGCTTGCCGACAATCCCTTCTTCAAAAACCTGCGCGAGATGTACAAAAAGTCCTGCGAGTTCGTCGAGACGCAGCTGCAGGCCAACGCGGCGGGATTGCCCGACGACAAGCGCGAAAGCCTGACGTACATGACCAATCAGTACCTGCACGCGATCAATCCCGACAACTTCCTGCTCACCAACCCCGACGCCTTGGAAGAGGCGGTCAACACCAAGGGCAAGAGCGTCGTTCAGGGCATGCAGAATTACTTTTCCGACATGGAAAAGGGCCGCATCACGATGTCCGACGACACCAAGTTCGAGATCGGCGAGAACATCTGCTGCACCCCGGGCAAGGTCATCCTGCGCACCGAGCTCATTGAGCTGATCCAGTACGCCCCGACCACCGAGCAGGTGTATGAGCGGCCGCTGCTGATCATCCCGCCGTTCGTCAACAAGTACTACCTGATGGACTTGGCGCCCGAGAACTCTTTCGTGTCCTACTTCGTTTCCCAGGGCTACACCGTGTACTTGGTGTCTTGGCGCAGCGCCACCAACGACATGAAGTTCTTCTCGTGGGACACCTACGCCGAGCGCGGCGTGATCCTGCCCATCAACGTCGTGCGCAACATCAGCGGCCAAGACAAGATCAACATCTTGGGTTTCTGCGTGGGCGGCTTGATGCTCTCGACCGTCTTGGCGGTCTTGAAGGCCCGCGGCGAGGACGTGATCGAGAGCGCCATCTTCATGACCAGTTTGGCCGACCACTCGATCCCGGGCGACATCAAGTACTTCATCACCGAGGAGTTCGTCCGCGCCCGCGAGGCCCAAAGCAAGAAGGGCGGCATTGTGAGCGGCTTGGAGCTGCAGGCCACGTTCTCGGCCCTGCGCCCCGACGACCTGATTTGGAACTACGTCCAGGACAACTACCTCAAGGGCAAGACCCCCAAGCCCTTCGATCTGCTGTATTGGAACAACGACTCGGTTGACCTGCCGATGCCGCTGCACACCTTCTTCCTGCGCGAGTTCTACATGAAAAACGGCCTGACCAATCCGGGCTCGGTGACCGTGTGCGGCATTCCCATCGATTTGGGCACGATCGACGTCCCGCTGTTCTTCTTCTCCGCCGAGCGCGACCACATCGTGCCTTGGAAGGGCGTGTACAAGGGCATGCCGCTGTTCCGCAACGCCCCCGAGCGCCATTTCGTTTTGGGCCAGTCCGGCCACATCGCGGGCGCCATCAACCCCGTTTCGAAGGATCGCCGCTCCTACTGGCTCAACCCCGACCTGTCGCTGGATCCCGACACGTGGAAGGAGAAAGCCCAGAACTATCCGGGCTCGTGGTGGAAGGAAATGAACAATTGGCTGTCCGGCCGCTCGGGCAAGAAGATCGCCGCCCCGACCGAGTTCGGCAGCAACCTGTACAGGCCGATTTGCGAGGCTCCGGGAGACTACGTCAAGGCCAAGGCCATTCCCGCGATGCTCACGCACTTTATGTGACTCTCCGGTTTTTGCGAGCGTTGAGTTTTTGTGTTTCGGTTTGCGCCGGGGGCGCGGCCGCAAGGCGCGCCTTCGGGCCGCAAACGGCAAAACAGCAATTGGAATTCATTTAACCCGCTTCATCCGCATGGAGAATTTCTTATGAAAGACATCGTGATCGTCGCCGCCAAGCGCACCGCCATCGGCAAATTCAACGGCTCCTTCGCCAAAGTCGGCGCCCCCAAGTTGGGCGCGGCCGTGATCAAGGCGCTGTTGGATGAGACCAAGGTCGATCCCTCTTCCATCTCCGAAGTGATCATGGGCCAGGTGCTCACCGCGGGCGTCGGCCAGAACCCCGCCCGTCAGGCGGCTCGCGCCGCGGGCATCCCCGATGAGGTGCCGTCCTCCACCCTCAACGTCGTGTGCGGCTCCGGCCTGCGCGCCGTGGGCTTGGCCGCTCAGGCCATTGAGGCGGGCGATTCCGAAATCGTCATCGCGGGCGGGCAAGAGAACATGTCCTTGACCCCCTACATCTTGCCGAAGCTGCGCACGGGCGCCCGCATGGGCGACGCGGTGGCCGTGGACATGATGGTCGCCGACGGCTTGACCGACGTTTACAACAACTACCACATGGGCATCACCGCCGAGAACGTGGCCGAGAAGTACGGCATCACCCGCGAAGACCAAGACAAATTGGCCTTGGCCAGCCAAAACCGCGCGGAGAAGGCCCAAGCCGAAGGCAAGTTCAAAGAAGAGATCGTTCCCTTCAGCATCCCCCAGCGCAAGGGCGATCCCATCGTGTTCGAGGAGGATGAGTTCATCCGCAAGGGCGCGACGATCGACGCCTTGGCCAAGCTTCGCCCCGCCTTCAAAAAGGACGGCACGGTCACCGCGGGCAACGCCTCCGGCATCAACGACGGCGCCGCCGCCGTGATGGTGATGACCGCCGAGAAGGCCAAGGAATTGGGCTTGAAGCCGATGTGCCACATCGTGGCCCACGGCATGGCGGGCGTCGCCCCCGAGATCATGGGCATTGGCCCCGTCGAGGCGGTCAAGAAGGTTTTGGGCAAGGCCGGCTGGAAGATGGAGGACGTTGAGCTCATCGAGGCCAACGAGGCCTTCGCCGCCCAAGCCGCGGGCGTGGCCAAGCAGCTGAACTTCAACATGGACATCGTCAACGTCAACGGCGGCGCCATCGCCTTGGGCCATCCCATCGGCGCCTCCGGCTGCCGCATCTTGGTCACCTTGCTGCACGAGATGAAGCGCCGCGACGTCAAGAAAGGCCTCGCGACCCTGTGCGTCGGCGGCGGCATGGGCGTGGCGATGCTGGTTAAAAGGGACTGACGTTCGGTGAATTGAAACAACGAAGCATGCCCGCGCGGCGCCGTTTCGGCGCCGGCCGATGCGCCGCGGGCTTGCGCGAAGGCGGGGGGAACCCCGCCTTTTTTTGTTTGCGCCGAGCGGCCTTGGGGCATTCTTCAGCGACGCGGCGCCCAAGCCCCGCCCGGCTCCGGCGCCTCTACGCTCTCTTAAGCCTCTCCTTCCATCTCTCTTCCTCT
>CAJPTP010000031.1 GCA_905373555.1 uncultured Francisella sp.
GCGGCGCTGGGCCAAGACGGCAAAGGCGGGCCGAGCGTTCACGCGGCCGAGCCCATCGAATTCAAGGTGGACAAGGGTTACGTCAACCCCGACTACGTGGCGAACAACTCCGACAAATTCAAGGCCATGTCGGGCGAGCCTTTGGAGTACGCGCCCGCCAAGCCCGAGGCGCCCTTGGGCGCGCCGGCGACGGCGCCCGGCGCCGAGCCCGGCGCCCAAGGCCAAGAGCCGTCGGGCGCGGGGGAAGATTTGGCGCGGCAAGGCGAAGCGAGGCGAGAGCCCGGCTTCGGCTCCGTTGAGCCGCCCGTTTCCGAGCAAAGCGGGCAGCCCGCCCCCGAGGCGGCTGAGATCGCATCCGATTCCGTTGGCCAAGCGGACTCCGAGCCCGCCGAAGCGGCTCCGCTTCCCAAGGAAGCGGGCCCTGAGGCTCCGGATCGGCAATTTGCGGAACAGGGCGCGGATGCGCCGGTTTCGTCGGGCGCCGAGCAGACCGATCAAGACCGGCTTGCGTCTGAGCCTGGGGCCGCCCCGGGCGCCGCCGGCCAAGACGCCTCTGAGGCCGTCGACGGCGTTGGGCCCGCCGAGGCCGCCTCCGCCGCCGAGATCGACGCTTGCGCGGCCGAGCCTTGCCCCGCATGCGAAGCTCCGGTCGAGAGCTACGACGCGGATTTGCTGCCGCAGGGAATGGAGGGGCCGCAACCGCCCCAGGTTTATGCCCAAGACGGCGTCTACGGCGAGGCCGGAGCCGGTTCCCGCAACGAGGCGGAGCAACCCGGATCGGGCGCCCCCGAGCAAGCCGCGGTTGTCGCCTTGACGGGCTATGGCCAGGTCGTCGACGGGGATCACGGGTATCCCGGCGCCCCGTACCCGCCGCCCGGGGCCTATGCGGTTCAGCCCGGGCCCTACGGGCCGCAGCCGTTCAACGCCATGCCGTTCCAAGGCGACGGGTATGCGCCGCAAGGCCCGCAGGATCCGCAAGGGCGCCTTGGCCGGCCCGACCGGCCATACGGGCCCGTTCCGGAGGGCTATCCGCAGCCGGGCGGCGGCTATGCGCCGAACGCGGCCTACGGCCCGCAAGGCGGTTACGCGCCGCAGCCCGAGCCGTATCCCGCCCCGGGCGGCCAATACGTTCAGCAAGGCGCCCCTTATGGGCCGGGCGCGCCTTATGCGCCGGGCGGCCCGTACATGGGGCCGTCGGGCCCGTACGGCGCGCCCGGGCCTGACGGCTATGGTGCGCCGAGCCCGGGCTATCCGCCGCAAGGCGGCTATGCCCCCGCCCCCGGCGCGCCGTACGCGGTGGGCCCAAGCAGCCCCTATCCGCCGCAAGGCGGCTATGGGCCGCAAGGCCCGCAGTACGGCCCCCAAGGGCCCTACGCGCCGCAGCCGGGACCCGCGCCCGCCTCTTATGGGCAAGGCGGTTATGGCTTGGATGGGCGAGCCGGGGTCTATGCCCCGACGGATCGCCAAGAAGGGGGCGGCGCTTCGGCCGGCGGGCATTACGCCGCCCCGGGCGGCTACGGCCCGGGGTCTCCCGAGCGTGCTGCGGGGCCGGCTCCGGATCACGCCCCAAGCCCGGCCCGGGACGCAAGCTATGCCCCAAGCGCCGGCGCGCCCGCGCCCGAGCCGGCTCCGTCGCCAAAGGGCGCCGAGGGCGAGCGCGCCTTGCCGCCCGAGCGCGACGTTTCCGGGCTTGGGCCCGTTGCGGCCGCTGCGCCGTCCGAGCCTTCAACGGAGCCTTCAACCGAGCCCGAGCCGCAGTTCGACGAGGCGGCGTTGCGCGAGGCGATCAACCAAGCCGCCCCCATCGCGCCCGACCTGATCGACACCTCGCTCACGGCGGGCTTTGCCGAGGACATGGGCGGCTTGGAGCAAGGCGCCGCGGCGCCGGCGCAAGGGCCGCAAAGCCCCGAGGCGGCGCCTTCCCCCGCCCCCGCAGCCGGCGCCGAGTCGTTCGATGCGGAGCCGCAAGACCGGCTCGAGCCGGAGGCGGCGCCCGAGTCGACTGAGCCCGGGCGGCTTTCGGCGCAAGACGAAGGCTCGGCGTTTGGGGAAGAGGCGGGCGTTTCGGCGCAAGACGGCCCCATCGCCCGCTCGGGATTCGCCCCGGGCTTTGAGTCCGCGCCCGCGCCCGATTCCGCCTCTGACGGCGCGATGGGCGGCGAGGCGCCGGCCTCGGGCGACGCCTTCGATCTCGATCGGTTCGATTCGGCGCCCGACGAGGCGGCGGAAGGCGCCGCCGCATCGCCCGTCGAGCCTTTGCCCGAAGGGCGGGCGCCCGCGGTTGGGCCTAAGCCCGGGCAGATTGAGGCCGAGGCGGAGTCTGCGGCCCCGATCGCGCCCGCCGCGGAATCGCCCGCCCCCGTCGAGGATTCGACGTTCATGAGCGTCGAGGAATCCGAGGGCTCGGTCTCGATCGAGGCCCCCACGGCGGTGGAGGGCATGGATGAGGCGGCTTTGGCGGCCGAGCGGATCGACGGCTCGGCCGAGGCGCCGCTGTCCGCCCCGCACCCCGGCAAGGTTTACCGGCCTTTCATGTACGACGTCTTCTCCTACGTGGCCGAGCGCTTCGACGCCGACGCGGTGCGCATCGCGTCGCTCAACAAGTTCGTCAACGATTACGACAAGAAGCTGTTCGACGTCGTGACCGGGATATTGCGCAACTTCGGAATCGACACGCGCTTCGTGCGCCGCATCGACAACAAGATGGAGCGGTGCGTCATGCTGCACTGCTACTACCCGTTCATCGCCTACAAGCCCGACGCGGAGCGGCCTTACGTGTACACCAACATCAGCCGTTTGGATTTGTTCGGCAACGACGTGGAGTACGAGTTTTCGGAGCTAAGCGACTTCAACAACAAGATCTATCTCGACGATCCGGCCCGTTTGCGGGACTTCGCCGAGTACATCGCGTTGGATTACTGCAGGAAGGCCAAGTTCCTCGAATCGAAGATCAAGTTTGAGATCGAGTCCATCCGAGGCTTCTTGTTGGGCTATCTGTGCAACCCTAACGTGTGGATCCAAGAGAAAATCGACGGCCACACCAAAGACACGGTCAAACGCCAGCAGCAGCTCAAGGAGCGCGCCGCCAAGCGCGAGGCCGAGCGCTTGGCGGCTGAGGCCGCCGCCGCCGCGTCCGCGGCCGCCGCCGCGGAAACCGGGGAATCCCGGGCCGACGCGCAGCCGGACGAAGCCGAAGGGGGAACGGCGGGTCTTTAGTCGGCGGCATAGCCCAAGCGCGCGGCGTTTCGGCGCCAAACCGCCTTGGGAGCATCATCATTTGCGCCCCTGCGGCGCGCTTCGCCTCGCCGCCTTGAGCGCAAGGCCGGCGGGGCGGCGCTTGCCGCGCTTGCATTTGCGAAACGGATAGTCATGCTGAACCTATACGAACTGCTCGGCGTCCACATGAAGGCCAGCGAGCCCGAGATCTTGGTCGCCCTCGCGCGCTTGGAGTACAAGTCCGAGGACAACAGCGAGGAAATCGCGCAAGCCGTGAAGCGCTACCTGCTTAGCGAGGAGGTGCGCGAGGTGTACAACCAGCAGCTGTTGGCCGAGTACCCCAATCTGATGGAGGAGAAGTATCACCCCATCGACGTGTCGATCTTGTTCGAGATCACCGACAAAAACGGGCTGCTGGCCAGGCTTCAGGACGAGTACAACAAGCTTTCGCTGACCAACAGCACCTTGGAGGCGCAGATTCAGCGCCTGCGCACCGAGGAAAAGATCTACCGCTTCCCCGTGCGCAACCGCGAGCTGTTGGACATCAACGACCGCTTCTTCTACCGTTCGTTCAGCAGCACGGGCGCCAAGACGGTGTTCGCGAGCCTTCTGCAAATCCTGATCAACAACAAGCGCACGACAAAAAACGTCATCTACACCGAATCCAAGGGCTTTTCGTACGCCCGGGTGTACGAGTACATCATTCTCAAGTACAAGGTCAAAGGCCGCAAGAAATACATCCTGTCGCGCTTCGACCCGCACTACCTGCGCGAGGAGAAGGGCCTGTCGCTGATCGAGCCCGCGACGCCCGCGGATGGCTCGATCTACCAAACCCGCATCTTGATCGACTCCGACAACCCGATGTACTTGGAGGATCTCGCGATCGACCACGTGATTCAGGAGGCGCTGTCGGTGTACGACTACACCATCGAGTGCATCCAAACCTTCAACGAGGCGGTGTTGGAGATCAAAAAGCAGCGCAACGAGGACTTCCGCGACTACAAGCAGCGCCGGCGCAACTTCATGCAAAAGTTGGAGGAGCAAAGAAAGCAGGTCGCGGACGACAACCGCGCGGGGCCTTTGGTGGACAACCCCGACGACGGGCAGCTCCCGGCCGACAAGAAAGACACGGGCGGGTTGGTTTTGGGCCAGGACATCGGCGGCGCCTTGGGCGAAGAGGAGGCCGAAACGACCGAAAGCGCGGCGCCGGAGAGCGCCTTTGTCGACGAAATCGACGGCCTGCAAATGGATGACCGGGGTTTTGTCGAGTCTTACAAGGATCTGATCGGCAACGATTTGAGCGACCGTTTGGATCATTACGTGGAATCCGGCCCCAAGGGGAAAGGCGAAAGCGGCTCATCCGCCGACTCCGAGGCGTGACGCCCCCGCCTTGCGCCCGTTTGCCGCGGAAGAGCGCGCCGCCTCGGCGGCGCTTTCTTTTTCCCCCGCCGCGATTTCGACGCCATCCGGCGTCCGCGCCCGTATGCTGCGCGCTTGGGGGAGACGGGCGGCCGCCGGCGGTTGGCGGATTGAAGCGGGCCGCGCGCCGCGGCGGCTTGGATGGGCGGATCCCGGCGGGTCCCGGCGCCGAGGGATCTGAGCAAAGCCGCGAAGAGCGGGCGAATCGTCCGGCTTGGAGGAAACGTGAGACTGCTGCACACTTCGGATTGGCATATCGGCAAAAGTTTGATGGGCAAATCCCGGGACCGCGAGCACGAGGCCTTCTTGGATTGGCTGATCGGCGCCGTTAAGCGCGAGCGCATTGACGTTTTGCTGGTGTGCGGCGACGTGTTCGACGGCAAGACGCCGCGCCAAAGCCATCAAAAAATGCTGTGGGAGTTTTGGTCGCGGCTGCTGGAAACGCCGTGCAAGCACGCGGTCGTGATCGCGGGCAATCACGATTCGCCCGCGCTGATCGCGGCGCCCGCGCCCGTGATGGGCCGCATGCGGGTGCGCTTGGTGGGGGCGCCGGTATTCCTTGACGACGCGGCGCGCTTCGGCGGCGCCGAAACAGAGTCTGATCGGGATGGCGAACAGGGAAGCGAACGAGGACGAGAAAGCGAAAGAGCAAGAGAAGGAGCAAGAGAAGGAGCAAGAGAAGGAGCAAGAGAAGGAGCAAGAGAAGGAGGAAACGAAAAAGAGCCCGGGAACGAGCGCGCGGCCGACGCCGAGGCGGCGGCCGCAGGCGTCGATGCGGCCGAGCGCGTGGACTGGGACAACGAGGTGTTTGTTCTGGACGATCCCGAAGGCGGCGACGATTGGGCCATCGTGTGCGCGGTGCCGTACTTGTCGGAATCCGGCCTGCGTTTGTACGGCGGGGGCTTGGAAGACGAGCCCGGGGCGCAGCTAAGGGAGGCCACGCGCCGGCATTTCGCCCAAGCCTTCGCGCGCGCCCAAGCCATCAACGCGCGGCGCGAGTCAAGCGGCCAAAGCGCCCTGCCGATCGTGGGGATGGGCCATCTGTATGCGCAAAGCGCCCGCTTTTCCAAGGCGCGACCAAGCGTCGTCGGCGCTTTGGGGGCAATTCCTTTGGACGCTTTTTCGCAGGAGGCGGCCTACTGGGCGCTGGGGCATATCCACAGGGCGCAAAGCGTGGGCGGCAACGACGCCGCGCGCTACAGCGGATCGCCCATTGCGCTGTCCTTTGACGAGTTGGCCTCGCCTCGAAGCGTGGAAATCGTGGATCTGGAGCGCGCCGAATCCGGGCTTTGGGCGCGCTCGCGCCGCTCCTTGCCCGTTCCCGTTTTTCAGCGGATGGAATGGGTGCGTTCCGACGGCCCGGAAGAGGCGATCGCCCGGCTGAAGGAACTGATCGCCCAAAACGAAAGCGTTTGGGTCAAGGTCACGTTGGGCGGCCGCTCATTGCGGCCGAATTTCGCCGAAGAGGCGCAAAGCGTGTGCGAAGGAACGGCGGTGGAGATTTTGCAGGTCGAGCAGGAGGCCCCATTCGGCGCCGGCGCTTTCGGCCCGCTTGGGGCGGGGGGAACCCTCGACGGCTCCGGCTCCGGCGACGGCGCCGACGCCGAGGACGCGACGTCGCCCGACGCCGTGTTCGAGCGCGTTTTGGCCCGCTCCATGGCGGGCCAAAGCCCCGAAACCTTGGAGCGGATGCGCGCCTTGTTTCGCGTCGCCAAGGCGCGCGCCTTGAATCCCGAATCCCCCTTGGGGCGCCCTTGGGGCGAGGGCGAAGGGGAAAGCTCTTGAGGGCCGCGGGTCGATTCAATCCGGCGAATTCCGGCGAAGCCAAGGCGGCAAGAGCCGAAGGGAATGCGGCATTCGGCATTCGGCATTGCATTCGGCGTTGTTTTTTTCGGATCAAAGGAATATGAGGCCGTCGGCATGGGCGGTCGGGCCTGAAGTCAATTGAAACGCGCCGTCTGAAAGATGTTTGGGTTGGGGCGGGGCATGGTTCGTTTGTCCGCGGCTCGCTGAATGATTCATGCGCCCGTTGCGCGGCTTGGGGCGATGGCAACAACCGAGGAGCGTTCGCGGATTTTTTCCCGGCCGCCGACGCCCTGACGGGCGGGGTTCGCGGCAAGGCGGCGAAAGCGGCCGAAGCCGGGGCGGTTTGACGGCGCCCGCGGCTGAAAGACGCCTTATCTGTCGGCGCCATCGAATGGGCGGAAATGGCGAAGAGAGCCCGGCGAATCCACAGGATCAAGGCCGTTGAGCCCGATTCGCGCGGGGCGGAGGAAGCGGCGCCGACGCGCCGTTGAAACGGCGCGGGCGAATTCGGAAGCCTTTCCATTCAAGGGGCGCTGTCCCGAACAGGCCGGATCGAACGAATTGGAAAAGAAAAAACAAATTGAGTTTGGGGATTTCCAGACCCCTTATGAATTGGCGGCGCAGATTTGCGGGCGTCTGCTCAAAATGGGCGTCCGCCCCGACGCCGTCATCGAGCCGACCTGCGGCGCCGGATCTTTCGTGCTCGCCGCCGCGAGCGCTTTTCCCGCCGCTCGGGGGATTTATGGCTTTGACGTCAACAAATCCCACATTGACGCGCTGCGCCTGAAACTGTCGGGGCATCCCAACGCGGCGAAAATTCGATTGGAGACGGCGGATTTCTTCGATGCGGATTGGCGATCCATAATCGGCGCGATGCGCGGGAATTTGCTGATATTGGGCAATTTCCCTTGGGTGACCAACTCGGCCATGGGATCGTTGGGCGGCAAGAATTTGCCCAAGAAATCGAATTTTCTGAAGCTCAAGGGGTTCGAGGCGATCAGCGGCAAAGCCAATTTCGACATTTCTGAATGGATGCTGCTTGAAGCTCTGGGCCGGCTGTCCGGTCGGGGCGGCGTTGTCGCCATGCTGGTCAAAACCTCGGTCGCGCGCAAGACGTTGAGCCACGCCCAAAGATTGGGCATTCCCGTTGCGCGGGCGTCGATCGCGGCAATAGACGCGAAAAAGCATTTTGGGGTTGACGTC
Organism: uncultured Francisella sp.; assembly: GCA_905373555.1. Lineage (GTDB taxonomy): Bacteria > Pseudomonadota > Gammaproteobacteria > Burkholderiales > Neisseriaceae > CAJPTP01. The sequence goes on from CAJPTP010000031.1 coordinate 7,645, forward strand.
GATGCGGGTTTGCTGGTCATCAGGGTCGATCCCCAAGCCGCGTCATCCGATGACTATGAAATATTCAACGATTTGAATGATTTTCAAGGGCGAATGGTTGGGCGTCGGTTCGGCATGGCCATCGCCGATTTGGATCTGTTTTCCCGCCATGCTCTCTTGCATGGGGAAAGCCCGCAAAAATGGCGCTCGGGCGTCAAGCATGACGCCGCCCGGGTGATGGAATTCACGCGCCGAGAGGGCGGCTGCGAGAATGGCTTGGGCGAGCTCGTTGATTTGGAGCCAACTTATCTCTTTCCTTTGCTGAAGGGATCCGACATTGGCGGCGGCAAGGGGTGGAGAGAGCGATTTGTGTTGGCGACGCAGCGTTTTGTCGGGGAAGACACGGCGCCGATCAAAGAGCGGGCGCCCAAAACTTGGGAGTATCTTCAACGTCACGGCGCTCTGCTTGATTCGAGGCGCAGCGCAATTTACAAAAGGAACCCCCGGTTTTCCATTTTCGGCGTCGGCGAGTACACGTTCAAGCCTTGGCATATCGCGATTTGCGCGCTGTACAAGCGCTTGGGGTTTCGCCTTGTCCCGCCCATTGAAGGCCGCCCGGTCTTGTTCGACGACACCGTCTGTTTTTTGTCTTTCGACTCCGAGTCGGACGCGCGCCGAACCTTCGGCGCGCTCTCGTCCCAAACCGCGACTGATTTTCTGTCCTCAATGATATTTTGGGACGAAAAGCGCCCGATCAAAACCGGCATTCTGAATGCGTTCGATTGGACGCGGCTCATGGGCGCCGACAAGGCTTGAAGCCGTCAAGCGACCCGGCGCGCGGCGAAAGCGACGCGGCTGAATTCATGTGTTCATTGAGGCCGTGATCGGCATTGCGGCGGGGCGATCCCGCCCCGGGGCCC
>CAJPTP010000032.1 GCA_905373555.1 uncultured Francisella sp.
GCCCCGGCCCGGCGCGCCTCAAACCGAGGCGGCCGATGCGCGCCGCCGCCCGGGCGCGGCGCGAATGCGAAGTCGAGCGAGCCCGGCCCAAATCGGCGTTTGAAAAGGCTGATGCGGCTTGTTAAAATTCGTTTTTTGACGTTGTTGGCGCGAGCGCCTCGGCGCCCGGGCGCGCAAAAAAGCGCGGCAAGCCCCCTAGACGCGCCGCGAAGAAAACGCCGGAAGGAAACCCATGCTCAACACGCTGTCCAACAAATTCGACAGGCTCGTCAAGACGCTCAAGGGCGAAGCGCACATCACCGAAGACAACATCAAAGACGCGATTCGCGAGGTTCGCCTGGCGCTGCTCGACGCCGACGTGGCGATGCCCGTGGTCAAAAAGTTCATCGCCGACGTCCGCGAGAAAGCCTTGGGCAAAGAGGTGTTGGGAAGCTTGACCCCGGGCCAGGCGTTCATCGGGGTGGTCAACGAATGCCTCACCCGGATCATGGGCGAGAAAAACGAGGAGCTCAACCTCAATTGCGTTCCGCCCGCCGTCATCCTCATGGCCGGCCTCCAAGGCGCGGGCAAAACCACCTCGGCGGGCAAGCTGGCGCGGCTGCTGAAGGAAAAAAAGAAGAAGGTTCTGCTGGTTTCCTGCGACGTTTACCGCCCCGCCGCGATCGAGCAGCTGAAGGTTTTGGCCGAGCAGGTCGGCGTGGGCTTTTTCCCGTCCGACCCCTCCCAAAAGGCGACCGAAATCGCCCGCGCGGCTTTGGAGGAAGCCAAGCTGAACTACTTCGACGCCCTGATCGTGGACACGGCGGGCCGCTTGGCCATCGACGAAAAGATGATGGCGGAGATCAAGGAGCTAAGCGACCTGCTTGAGCCCGCCGAAACGCTTTTCGTGGTCGATTCGATGATGGGGCAGGACGCGGCCAAAACCGCCAAGGCATTCGACGAGGCGCTGCCGCTCACGGGCGTGATTCTGACCAAGATGGACGGCGACGCCAGAGGCGGCGCGGCCCTGTCCGTGCGCGAGATCACGGGCAAGCCGATCAAGTTCATCGGCGCGGGGGAAAAGATCGACGGGCTGGAGCCGTTCTACCCCGATCGTTTGGCCGGCCGAATTTTGGGCATGGGCGACGTGCTGTCCTTGATCGAGGATGTGCAAAAAGGCATCGACCAAGACACGGCCGAGCGCATGGCCAAAAAGCTCAACAAGGGCAAGAGATTCGACCTCAACGATTTTCTGGCCCAAATCCGGCAGGTCGAAAACATGGGCGGCATCGAAAGCCTGATTTCCAAGATGCCCGGCAACATCGGCCAGATGGCCTCGCAAGTGGGCGAGGGCAACATCAACAAGCAGCTCAAGAAAACCGAGGCCATCATCTTGTCGATGACCCGCAAAGAGCGCAGCAACCCCAAAATCATCAAATCCAGCCAAAAAAGACGCATCGCCAAGGGCTCGGGCAGCACGGTTCAGGAAGTCAACCGCATGCTCAACCAATTCGAGCAATCCCAGCAGGCCATGCGGGCGTTTTCCAAGGGCGGCATGGGCAAACTCATGCGCATGGCGGGCGGCATGCGCGGCGTCTTCCCGAAATGACTTGCGCTCGGCGCGCATCGGGCTCCCAAGGGGGAGCCCTTTTTTTGCCTGCCGCTTGCGTTCGATCCGGTCGGCGCGCCCATCCCAAGCGCCCGCCGCCCGCCCCATTCGGCTTGACCTTCGCGCCGGCCCTTTTCTGACTTGATCATTTCATAAGCTTGCTTTCCCTCGGATTAAACGAAGCGCCGCATAAGCGCGGCGCAACCCCATGTTGACAGGGACATGGGAAAGGCGAATAGGCGCCGCAAAGTGGGGGGAGAGCGCGTGGGCGAGGAAAAAAAAAGATAGAGGAGAAAGGTTGAAGTCAACGGCACCTTGAAGAGAGGCGCGCCGCGACAGGCTCAAAATGGGCGAGCGGGAGGAAAACGGGGCAAAAAAAAACCGCCGAAGGGGCCGGCGCCCGCGGGCGCCTTGGGCGCCGGCGGATAAAAAAAGCGGCGGGCAACGCCGCCGCTCAAACTGATCAATCGAAGAATCAACCGAACCGATCAATAATTCAAAGTGGTCGTGCCGCTGCCGTTGAGGATGCGCGGCGTGATGAAAATCAGCATCTCGCGCTTGGACGAACGCCGCTGGTGGTTTTTGAACAGATTGCCCACAACCGGGATATCGCCCAACAACGGGATCTTCTTGGTGTCGGTGCCGGTCTCTTCGGAGTACATGCCGCCCACGACCATCGTGCCGCCGTTCTCAACCATCGCCTTGGTCGTGACGCTCTTGACGTTCTTGACGGGGTTCGAGCCGCCCGTGGCGAAGGAGTCCTTGTTGATCTGGATGTCCATGATCACGTTGCCGTCGGGGGTAATTTGCGGCTTGACGTCCAGCACGGTTTTGGCTTCGACCGTCTTTTGGGTCAAGCTGCCGTTCTCGTACTGGTTGATGATCATCTCTTGGCCTTCCTCAAGCTTGGCCTGCTGGCGGTCTTGGGTCAGGACGCGCGGGCTGGAGATGATGCGGCCTTGGTTCTCGCTTTGCATGGCCTGCAACTCCAAAGACAAGAGGTCGGAGCCTTTGGCCAAAATGTAAGACAACGCGGCCGTGGGGGCGTCGGCGATGCCCAAATCGATGTTGGGGGTCGCAGGAGCCGTGACCTTCATGGTCTTCGCGCCTCCCTCTTTGCCGCCGCCCTCGAAGTCAACCGTGTACCCGCCCGGGCCCGCGACGCCCCAGTACTTGGTGCCGTCCGCGTTGAGCTTGTCGAACTGCGTGCCGAGCTTCAAGCCCAATTGCCGACCGTAAGTCTCGGTGACCTCGACGATGCGCGCCTCGATCATCACTTGCGGAACCGACACATCCATCTGCTTGACCAAGCGCTCGAACTTGTCCAAAACGCTGCTGATGTCCGTGACGATCAAAGTGTTCGTGCCGCCGTCGATCATCAGGCTGCCGTTGTTGCTCAGCATGGAGTTGGAAATCGTGCCGCCGCGCATGGTGCCGGACTGAACCGACTGCAGCATGGTCTTGAAGTCGTCGACGCTCTTATACTTCAACTGGTAGGTGCGGGTGTACAGCGGGCCGTTCTCGCGCTCCTTGCGCACGCGCGCCGCCTTCGCGTCGTCGCGCTTCTCGAAGTCTTGGCGCCGGGCGATGGTGACCAAATTGCCGTTGCGCCGCATCTCCAAGTCTTGGGACTCGAGAATCAGATCCAACGCCTGATCCCAAGGGATGTCCTTCAGCTGCAGGGTCATTTCGCCCGCGACGCCGCTGTCGGCCACGATGTTGAGGCCCGATTCCTTGGCCAAGATGGACAGCAGCGTGCGAATGTCGACGCGCTCGAAGTCCAAGGTCAGCCGCTTGCCGCTGAAAGACTTGGGCTGCTCTTTTTCGTCAAGGTTGTTGAAAAAGTCGGAAGCGTTCTTGATCGAGACGATGTACTTATTGCCCAAATCGCTGGTCTCGAAATCCCAGCCGGACTTCAGGTGCACAATCAACTGCGAATCGTTGCCGGACTGGGCGACCTCGATCAGCCTCACCGCCGTCTGGAAGCCCTCGACGTCGTACTTCTTGACCGATTGGCGCGACACGCCCAAGCCCGGGAAAGTGACGACCAAGGAGTTGCGTCCGCGGCTCACCGTCGCGGGGTTGTGCTCGTTGGGCACATTCACCTCGATGTCGGCGGCGCCCGTGCCGGGAGACTTGAACTTCATCTCCATCGCGTAATCCATCACCGACCCCGCGCGGTTGGTCACAACGGGCCGATTGCCGGGAACGTCGACGGAGATGCGGGGGCTGCTTTCCTTGCTCACGTACGGCTCCGCCGCAGCCTCGGCCTTGGAAACGTAGACCATGACGGAGTTGCCCTGAATCTGCGTTCTGTACACAGCGGGCATGTTCAGATCGAACGCGACGCGGGCGCGCGACTTGTCGCCGGATACGCGAATCCCGCTAAGGATGTTGTCGTTGACGCTCAGCGAATTGGTCTGCAAACGAACGCCCGCGCCCTTGAAGTCGAGCGTGATGCGGTTGGGAGTGTCGGTGACAAAGCCGTAAGGCGTGCCGGGATCGCCGTCGAAGGTGATCGTCACCAGCTTTTTGTTTTCGTCCAAGTTTGTCGCGCTGACGTTCGTAATCGTGCCCGCCAGAGCGCATTGCATCATCACGGCCAAGCTGATTCCGGACAACAATTTGACGTGGTTAGAACGCATTTTTCGCATACCCCTTGATATCATTTTCGCAATGATGACGCAAAATCAAAAACCCAGGGGGGCGTCCCCAGAGTCGCCCCCAAATTCATTTCCATGCGAGGCGTCGCCTTTGGCCTCGGTCGCCGCTTGCTGCGGTTGAGGCTGAGCCGCCTCTCCGGCTTTGGGCGTTTCGGGAGCCGATTGGGCGCCGTCGGACAAACCGGGAGCGGCCTCCGGGCCGGACGCCGGCGCCGCGGGGCTCGCGGGCCCAATGGGGGTCGCGCCCTCGGCAACGGGCGGCGTCTTGCCCGCATCCGCGGACGGCGCGCCGCCGGAACCCGCGCCTTGCGCGGGCGCGGCGGCGGGGGCGGCCGGGGAAACGGGAGCCAAGCCGGGCGCGGGCATGCTCGGGGCCGCGGGCGCCGCGGGCAATCCCGGGGCGGCGCCCGCGAGCGCCGGGCTCGCGGAAGAAGCCGCGCCGCTGAGGGTTTCATCGGGCAGACCGAACTTGGAGCGCAAACGCTCGAAATCGCTTTGCGAGAATGTACCCGCCACGTCGCCGAGTTTGCCGGGGTCGCCTTTCTTCATCACGGCCAGAGAAGACTTCCACCTTCCCCTCTCGTCCTGAATCTGCTCGCGAATCAGCACGCTGTTGAGGTTGATCATCAAAACAACGCCAAAGTCGCGCCCGATCTTGTCGCCGATGTTGACGCGGTAGTACTTTTGCTGACCCACGCTGTCTTTGACGTTGACAAAGGCGTAGCAGCTGCCCTTGTCGATGCAAGCGTGGAAATCATCGCCCGAGCACGTGATCAGGCTGCCGCCCGTGCATCGCGCGTTTCTCGGGCGCTTGTCGATCATGCCGGAATAGACCATGTCCTCCAGACCAATGGTCTGCAAGAACTCTTTGTTTTCGGCCGAATCATCCGGAGCGCTCTCTTCGGGCTCCGGGGTTCCTTGGGCGCCTTGCTCCTGCACGTCTTCCAGTTTGGTGAGATCGAAGGCGTTCTTACCGTCCCATTTTTTCAGCTCATAAGGCTTGATGTCAGGTTTGGTGACGGTTGGGAATTCTTGGGTGGCGGACTGGGCCTGTTGCTTTTGTTGCTGCATCCAGTTGTCCAAGCTGCCGGTATTGGCGCATGAAACAAGAGCCAAGCATGTCGCCAACGTCAGAATCGTCTTTTTCATAATGAGCCTTATGCAAGCGTTGATTGCGAGTTCCCCGAAATTCGCAAACAGCCACAAACGTTTGAACTCGAAGCTTTGAACCCGGAGCCTTCACCCGAGCAACGCTTTTCCACGATCGATCCAGCCAAGCGCACCGCCCAAAGTCGAAGCCGGCGGGCAATAGATAGTTCCGCAAGCGGGCTGACGACAGACGATCGGAAACATAAATGCCGGTCATTCTATCATCTGGAAATCCAAACAAGCCCCTAACCCTGTCTAGGCCTAAGCGCTTTTGGACGCGATCGGCGCAATGCGCATTTCAGCGGCGGCGCGATCGAGCTGTCCTTTGAGCTTGATCAACCTCGACTCGCGGTCGCGAGGCGAGGGCTCGGCGGGCGTCCCGGCGTCACAGATTGCCGCCCGCGTCCTCTTCATTGACCATGAACGTGTTGGCCACGGCGGTCAGCTTCAGGATTTGCTCGCCCGCAGGAGCGCCGATCAAAGTGCGAAGATCCTTGATGTCGTTGTCGTTCGCAACACTTAGATTGACGTCGTCAAGATAAATGATTCGATCCATTGAACCCACGTCGCGCGCGAATGACTTCAGCATGTCGTAGGTTCCGTACATCTCGATGGAATACGGCAACCTGATGATCGAGCCGTCGGGCAAGGGGTCGTTCTTCACGCTGGTTTTGTATTGCAAGCCGTTTTTGGAGGCCGCCTCATGCATTTTTTGGATCAAATCGGCCACCTCGACGTCGGATGGCAGCTGCCGTTTCAAATCCTCAAAGGCCTTCTTCAGCTCTTCCATCTGCTTTTGCAGCACGGGAAGGTTCGCCGCCAATTTCGCCTTTTCGGTGAATTGCGCTTTCAGATCCGTTTCCGTCTTCTTCAAACTGTTCAGCTGGTCGTTCATGTCGCTGTAAAACAGGAAGAAGCCCGCGAGGTGCGCGATAACCACGATGATGGCCCCCAAGGCCAGCTTCACGGGCATTGGGGACAGATACAGGTTGTTCAGGTCAATGTTTTGCTTTTGAGCCATAATCCGATTTTCCTTCGCTGCTTGCGCCGGGCGCCGAACGGCGCGCCGCCGACGACGCGGCGGCCGCCCGGAACCGAGCCGCCTTCACGCGCCTCAAATGTCCCCGCCCATGGAATCGCCCTCTTGCTTGGGCATCTGGCTTAGGATTTTTGACGTGAACGTGAATTGCTGAATCTTCGGCCCCTTCTTCTCCTTGCCGGTTTTGTCTCTCACTTTCATCTCCTGGAAAGACGACTTCAAGAACACCGGCGTGTCGAAGAAATGGGTGGACGTCATACTGGCCATCATGTTGCTGATTTGCAGGAAGGACGGCGCATTGGCGACGAACTCGTACTGGTCGGCCCCTTGCGACTTGATGCTGGAGAGGAAAACGCCTTGGGGCACGACCTCGTTCAAGTCATCCATCATCTTGGCCACAAGGTAGCGCCTGTACTGCAGCTCCTCGATCTTTTGCTTGCGGGCCGTGAAGCGCTGCACCTCTTGCTCCAGATCGTTGACGTCTTTGATTTCCGCGTCCAGCTCGGCGATCGCGCTTTGCAGCTTGCCGTTGCGGCTTTGTTGAATGGAGACTTGGCTCTTGAAGTAGCCGATCACCAAAAACAGCGTCACGACCGCGATGGCGGCGAAAACCATCAACAGCACGTTGAACTCGCGTTTTTGCTTGGCGCGGGCAATCTCTCGATATGGCAGAAGGTTGAACGTCAAATATTGGATCATAGCAAACCTCTCAAAGCCAAACCGAAGGCGGACGTCAAACGAGGCGCGTCAGCCTCGAAAGAGGCGGCGTTGATTTTGGAGCCGGGTTGAATGCTCGAAACAGGATGAACGCAGCGGGCGCCGATGCCCGTGGCGTTCGCGACTTCCTCCGCCAAGCCCGGGCAAATCGACCCGCCGCCGGTGATCAGCAGCTGCTCGACCTCGCCTGTGGTCGACGCAGTGGAAACCGTGTTGAAAAATTGCATCACGCGCTGAATTTCGCTGGCGACCTGCCCCCTGTACATGGCCACCAAGTCCGAAATGCCCGCGCCGCCCGAACTGATTTGGGATCGCTTGATCCGCTCGGCCTCCTCGAAGGAGATGCCTTGGTTGCGCTGAATGTCGCGGGTCAAAACTCGGCCGCAGGCCGTGAACTCTTGCTTGAACAGGATTTTTCCCGCTTGAACGAACAAAGCCTGCGAAACGCTCTCTCCGATGTCGAACAAACCCAAAAGACTGTTGCTCAGGTTGGGCTGGTAATTGTTGATCCAGTGGGTGAAGGCGTTGATTCGCCCGGCCAGCTCCAAATCCAAGTAAGACAGCTGCAGACCCGATTCGGAGGCGATGGTCTTGTACATCTCCGAATCCTCGACCTTCGCCATCACGATCATGGTGAAGTCGGTGCCGTCGTCGTTCTTCGCGACGTTGAAAAAGTCGAAGTTGACGTCGTCGACGTTGGCGACTTGGGAAACCTCGTATTCGCTGGCCTTTTCCAAATCCAACCCGGTGTTGGCGTCGTAGTTGAAATTCAGCGTCGTGACCAAATTGGTCGGCAAACCCACCACGGCGGTCTTCGTGTTCATCGCACGGGCGGCGTTTTGGACAACCCCCACGACATTGGCCAAATTCTGAACCTTGCCATCCACAATGGATTGCGTGGGCAAATCGCGCACGGCGAAGCCCTCGAGCTTCAGCTTGCTCATGTCTCTGCCTGTGACATGAACCATCTTGACCGTGTTGTCGCTGACGTCGAGGCCGATGACCGATTTGCTGGATGTCGCCGACGTCTTCTTGCCGCCAAGAGAGAAAGACGACTTTTTCTTGGGCTTGTCCGAAGCCCCGGCTTTCGCCGGCGCCCCGGCGCCGCCCGCGCCCTTGTTGCTGCTTTTCTTCATGATCATCGCAAGACCTTTTGACCTTGATGGGATAAATGATCGGCCTGCCAAATTGACCTAGCCTGCCGTGGACGCCGAGCGTCAGTCAAAATCAGTAAGTCGGATTTTAAAGCATAAAACGCCCAACCCTGAAAAATTCAGGGC
>CAJPTP010000033.1 GCA_905373555.1 uncultured Francisella sp.
GGGCGCGATTCCGGGTTGGGGGGCAAATTGGCGCAAAAAGCGAAGGTTGGGCGCTTTGCGCGGCGGCGCCTCGAAACCCGGGTATTTTTTGCCTTCGGGGCGCCTTTTGGGGGCAATGGCGCCTTGCGGCCTTATAATCCCCTCAAAACGCATTTCGCGGGCGCAACATTTTTGACGCGGGGATGGCCATGGCGGAACAGATCGACGGCAAAGACGGGATCGGCGGCGAGACGGAGGGCCGAAGCTGCGCCTTTCCGCGCCCAAGGGCGACGGGATCGGACGCGGACGGATGCTACGTGGGCATCATGAGCGGCACCAGCATGGATGGGGCGGATGCGGCGGCCTGCTATTTCGACGGCGCCACGATGACCATGGTCGCCCGGGCGTCGGAGCCGTTTTCCAAAAGACTGCGCCGAGCCCTTTTGGACGCGCAAAACGCCGAGGGCCCCGACGCGCTGCGCCGCTGCGGCCTGCTCAAGGTCTCGCTCACGCGCGCCTACGTCGCCGTGGCGCGCAAGCTTCTCAGCCTGCCCGAAATGAAGGGCGTTCCCATCGCCGCCATCGGCTGCCACGGCCAAACCATCAGCCACAAGCCCGCCGACGGCTACACGATTCAACTGTGCGATTGGGGCATGCTCGCGCAGCTCACGGGCTGCGACGCGGTGGGGGATTTTCGCGGGGCGGACTTGGCCTTGGGCGGCGTCGGGGCGCCCTTGGCGCCCGCCTTCCACGCCATCGTGTTCGCCCACCCCACGCAAACGCGGGTGGCCCTCAACGTCGGCGGCGTCGGAAACCTCACCGTGATTCGGCCCAACAGCCCCGTCAAGGGCTGGGACTGCGGGCCCGGCAACACGCTGATGGACTTGTGGGCGCAAACGTCGCTGGATCGGCCCTACGACAATTCGGGCATGATCGCGCGCGAGGGCAAGGTCGACGAGGCCGCCCTAAGCCGGCTGCTCGCCCACCCCTACTTCGCCGCCCGGCCCCCCAAAAGCGCAAGCCGCGAGGATTTCCCCCTGTCTTGGGCGCTAAGCTGCATGAGCCCCGGATCCGACGTTCACACGACCATGCGCACCTTTTTGGAGCTCACGGCCGTGAGCGCCGCCGACGCCATCAAAGGGGCCGCCCCCGACGCGGCCAAAGTCGCGGTGTGCGGCGGCGGCGCCAAAAACGGGCTGCTCATGGAGCGCTTGGCGCAGCTGCTGGCGCCCGCCCGAGTCGTCGCGAGCGACGAAATGGGCGTCCCCGCCGACGCGGTGGAGGCGTGCTGCATGGCTTGGTACGCCTCGATGCGGGCGCGGCGCATCCCCGTGGATCTCACGTCCGTGACGGGCCAAAAGCGCCCGGCGATCTTGGGCGGCCTGTGGGCGGGGCGCTAGGCGGCGCATGAGCCGACGGTTTTTTCCCCGCTTGGGCCGCCATCCCCCAACCGCCCCAATTGCGGGCGCGCCAAAATTTGGCGCATTATGTTTTTTTTTTGACATGGTCTTCTCCATGCGGGGAAATCGGCGGGTGAGCGCGCGCCGCGCGCTAGAATCATCGAGCGCAGCCCGCGACAAAGCGCCGCGCGCCGTTTTTTTGCGCGCGGCTCGGGGTTTATTGCTTGCGGCGAATGAACGCGGGAGAGCTTGCGGCGCGAACCGGGCGCGGAGCGCGGCCGAAGTTGTGGCAAAAGCGCCGCGCTTTTTCCAAGCCGCCGAAGCGGCGGCTTCGCCGGGCGCCCGGCGCGGGGGCGCGGCCCGCAAAAGCAGTCGACGCGCAAAACAATTTGCTCCCCGTTGAGCATGCTTTGCTCGAAAAAAGCATTTGAAATCAATTTTCGGCGCGCGCCGCCCATTTTTGCCCAAGCCGGGCGCGGGAACTCGCTTGGGCTTGGGCGCCGGGTTCGTCGCAAGCGCCCCTGCGGCGTCATATAATGCCCAAATTGTCGGGATCGCCCCGCGTCGGCCGCTGCGCGAAAGCCGACGGCGCGGTTCCGTTCGTCCCTCTGAGAGCCCCTCACGATGACCGTCAAGCACAATCGCGACTCCCATCGCAGCAACGCGCCCGGGCCGGGCTTGACGGCTCGGCGGCGCGCGGGCGGCGTTTCGTCCCCGTTTTTCGACGTCATCCTGCCCTCCCTGTCCAACTTGGGCGTCGCGTTCGCCCTCGCGCTCATGTCCTTGGCGCTGCTCACGGCCCAAGACGGCGACATGGCCAAAATCGCCGAGGGGGCGACGACGGTGGCCAATCTGTGCGGCGTGTGGGGCGCGAAATTCGCCTACTACGGGCGAGAGTTTTGCGGCGCGGCGGTTTTCCTGATTTTGCCCGCGACCGTGTATTGCATCGCCCGCCTGACCTTTCTGCGCAAACCGGGCGCCTACAGCGCGGCCAAATGCGCCTTGGGCTTTGCGCTGCTGATTTGCTCCGCCTCGGTCTTTTTGAACCTCACCCTCTTCGCCTTGACCTTGTCCGGGCGCTCCATGGGCTTCACCGGCCTGCCCGACTCCGCCTCGTCGACCCTCAACAGCTACATCGGCATCGCCGGGCCTTTTTTGGCCGAGCTGTTCACGTCCGTCGTTTCCGGCGTTTTGGGGATTCTCAACAAGCAATCCAACGAGGCCGTTTTGGCGATCGTGTACGTCGCGCTGCTGATCGGCGCGATGGCGACGCCGTACCTGACGGTCGGCCCACTGATCGGGCAGCCCGGCGGGGCGAAAGACGGGCAAGACGCGGCGCGCCGCATCGGCGCTCTTGCCGAGCGCGACGCTTACGCCGAATCCGACGCCGTCGCCGACGCCGCCGAGGTGGTGCGCGGCGCGGCGCCGCTCGAAAAATCCATTCCTTGGTCGGCCGCCGCGGCGCCCGGCAACGACGTTCCCGTTTCCGATTGGCAAAGCGCGGGCGAGCGCCAAGACGCCAAGCTCATCGCGGCGGGCGGCACCGCGACGCCCTTGGACGCGGCGGGCTTTGCCTGCGACGTCGCGCAAAACGGCTCGGCCGGCGACGCCCCGGGCGCGATCCCGGGCGCCTTGGGGGCCCAAGGCCGGGCCTCGTCGGCCGCCTCGGCCGCGCCCGAAATGGGCCGGGCGCCCCGCGCGGGCTTCGCCGAGCCGGGGTTCGCGACGGCGCGCGCGGGAACGGGCCGGAGTTGGGCGCGCGCGAGTCAAGTCGATTCCGCCCAAGCGGGCTTGGGCGGCTTCGGCGTCTTGGATCTGCCCGCCCAAGAGGATGAGGGTCGGGGCGAGCGGTTGGACTTGGCCGACCCGCTGATGTCGTGGGATCGGCCGCGCGGCTTGGATCAAAGCAAGAGCCTCGACGCGGCGGAAGCGGAAAGCTTGGGCCGGGAGTTTCCCTCGGCCATCGTCAACAGCGGCAACGCGATTTACGCGCGCAACAACAGCGCGCAAGACGCGGGCGCCCGCCAAGGCCCCGTCTTCGGGCCCGACGGCAACGGCCAAGCCGAGGTTTGGGCGCAGCGCAAAATCGAGGCGCAAATCGAGCGCGACGTCGCCAAAATCGAAGAGCTGGGCTTCAACTTTGTGGGCGGCGCGCGCGTCGAGCACAAAGGCCGCATTTATCTCACCTACTCGGCCCAATTGGACACCGCCCCGCGCAGCCCCGAGGCCGCGAAGGCGGAAGACGTCTCTTTGCGCCTGCCCGGCCCCGCCGCCTTGAAAAACGCGACGCTGGAGCTCAACGCCAAATTGCACGCGTCGTGCTCGATCAAGCTCATCGTCAAGGGCGACTTGGCCAAGATGGAGTTCAAGGTGCCCGCCGCGGACGTCGCGATCCCCACGGTCGCGAGCCTGTGCCGAGGCGACTTGGGCCGGTCGCTGCGGCGCGCGCCCGAGTCCAACGCGCGCTTCGCCGTGGGCGTGGACAACTCCAACCAAACCTGCTATTGGGACATCCTGCGCACCCCCTCTTTGTTCGTGCACGACCCCAACGTTTCCTTGGGCTTGGGCTTCATTTTCTCGATCGCGACGTCGCTTTTGGCCGACTCCGACGCGAACCGCGTCCGCTTCGCCTGCATCGACACGCCCGTGCGCGCCGCCAAAGGCGAGCCGCGCTACCCCCTGCACTCGCGCTTCAGCCAAGCGCCGAGCTATTTGCTGCAAGAATACGACGGCCTGCGCGACGCCTTGGGCCTGATCGCTTGGGCCAAGCGCCAATCGATCGAGCGGCTGAAGCTGCTGAAAAGCGCGGGCGTGATGTCTTTCGTGCAGTACAACGAGAAGCTTTCGGGCGCGGCCGACGGCCAAGGTTCGGGGCTCGGGGCCGACGGGGGCGTTTTGGAATCGACCTACGACGCGGCCAGGGCGCGCCAAGGCGAAGCGTTCGTCAAGAAGCTCTCCCGCATCGTGCTGTTCATCAACAACCTCGACTACCTGCTGGACATGGTGGCGCGCAGCCCGGAGTTGGACGAGCAATTCGGCGGCAACTCGGCGGCGCTGATCAAGGATCTGATCGACGTCAACGAGGCGGCGGGCGCCACGGGCGTCAACGTCGTCGCATCCGCCGACACAACGCATCTGAACCGCGCCTTGCTGCAAAGCTTCAAAGGCCGGGCCACCTTCCAAACCTACAGCGGCGTCGACAGCGCCAAGGTGCTGGAGATGCGCGGCGCCGAAAACATGGTTCGGGGCGAACTGATGCTCAACGAAAGCGTCTCGCTCAAAACCTCCAACATCAAGCGGTTCATGATGGCCACCACCTCGGACAACGAGATTTGGCGGGGCGTGCTGCACGCCAGGGAGCTCGTCGATCCCGCCAACGTGCCCACACGGCTCTTGCCCGAGGATCTGCGCAAGGCGCTGGAAAGCCGCAAGACGCAGCCTCGGCCGCCGGCCAAGGATCGGCGCTTCAGCTTCGCCCAGGCGAGCAACGCGGCCGCCCCCGAAAAGAAGATGCGACGCCTCACCCGATCTTGATCGCGCACGGAGGCGCGCCTTAGGGCGCGCCTTTTTGTTTGCCCTTTTTGCGCCCCGCGTTGGGCCCGGGGCAATGCTTCGGCCGCCAAGCCGGGGGAGCCAAAGGGGAGCCAAAGCGGCGGCGTTTCGATACAATGGCGCATGGCGCTTTGAGGCGCGCTTTGGGGTCGCATTTTGCGCCGGTCTTGTGGGCGCCGACGGCGAGCCGCGCGATCGAACGGCCTTGAAGCTTTTCAAGCGGGAAAGAGCGCCGCGCCGCTTGGCGCCCGGCCGAGCCGGCTTCGCCCGGCGCAACGGCGTCGGGCTCCGGCTCTCCCGCTTTGTTGTTTTCCAAGACCGCGAAGCTCGCCACGGAATCGCCCATGACGAAGTACATCGAAGAAACCGTCCCCGCCTCGGAAAGCCTGCGAAGAAAAAAAGGCATTCTTGTCATATCGTTGGGCTCGCCCGAAAAGCCGGAGCCCAAGGAGGTGCGCCGGTTCATCAAAGAGTTTTTGTCGGATTTCCGCGTCGTGGACATCCCGGCTTGGCGCTGGCAGCCCATCTTAAGAGCCTTTGTGCTTCCTTTCCGACCCCGCCTCAGCGCGCGGCGCTATCGCGATGTGTGGGATCCGGAAAAAGGCTCGCCGCAGACCTTCCTCGCCCATTCCGCGGCGGCGCGCCTCAAGGCGCGCCTCAAGGCCGAGGGTTTCGACATTCCCGTCGCGGCGTGCATGACATACGGGAACAATTCGGTCGCGCAGGCGCTGGCGCAAATGAAGGCGGAGAAAGTCACCGATCTGCTCGCGATCAGCGCCACCCCGCAGTACGCCTCGTGCTCGACGGGGGCGG
The DNA here is from genome assembly GCA_905373555.1 of uncultured Francisella sp. Lineage (GTDB taxonomy): Bacteria > Pseudomonadota > Gammaproteobacteria > Burkholderiales > Neisseriaceae > CAJPTP01. Next base: position 5,745 of record CAJPTP010000033.1, read on the forward strand.
CCATGGATGCGCTGTGGCGGGCGATGCTGCGCGCCTTCAACCAGCCCAACCTGACGACGATCGGGTATTTTTGGGACAATTTGGTCTGGCAAAACGCCGTGGCGGGGAAAATCAAGCGGCGCTGGCAAGAGCGGGGGCGCGCGCCCGGGCACTTGATTTTTTCGCTCCACGGCCTGCCCGTGTCGCAAAAAAACCGGGGCGACGTCTACACCGCCCAATGCGAGGCCTCGTGCGCGGCCTTGGCCGAGCGGCTGGGCTTGGAAAAAGACCGCTGGACCTTGACCTACCAAAGCAAATTCGGCCCCATGCCTTGGGTGGGGCCCAGCACTCAGGAAACCTGCGTCAAGCTCGGATCCGAACGCTTGGACGGCTTGGATGTCGTCTGCCCCGGCTTCTTGGCCGACTGCCTGGAAACCTTGGAGGAAATCAACCAAGAGTGCCGGGGGCTCTTCGTCGGAGCGGGCGGAAAAAACTTCGACTACATTCCCTGCCTCAACGACGACGACGCGCTGATCGACGCCCTGCGCGACGTCGCACGCGGCTTCACGGGTTAGGCCGGGATCCCGGCGGCGGCCAAGGCGCCATGCCGCAATCCGGCGCCGAAGCCTGCCCGGGCCAACCCGAATCCGAGCCAAGCGAGCCGACGCCAACCGAGCCGACCCCAACCGAGCCAAACCGACCCGCGCCGAAGCCGGATTGGCGAGGCGCCGCTTGGCCCTTGCTTTGAAATCAGCCATGTCACGCAAAAACAAAACCGAACTCGAAGCCAACAAACTCAACAAGCGCCTGCGCCACCTGGTCGGGCTGGCGATCAACGACTTTCAGATGATCCAGCCCGGCGACAAGGTCATGGTGTGCCTCTCGGGCGGCAAGGACAGCTATGGGCTTTTGAGCATCCTGATGGGACTGCGCCGCTCGGCGCCCGTGCCGTTCGACGTCTTGGCCGTGAACCTCGACCAAAAGCAACCGGGCTTTCCCGAGGACGTCTTGCCCCGATACCTCGCCCAAGAGGGCATTCCGTTTCGCATCGAGCAGCGCGACACTTACAGCGTCGTCAAGCGCACGGTGGCCGAGGGCAAAACGACCTGCGGTCTGTGCTCGCGCCTGCGGCGGGGCAATCTGTACCGGGTGGCCGAGGAGGAGGGCTGCACCAAAATCGCCTTGGGCCACCACCGCGACGACCTGATCGAGACGCTGTTTTTGAACATGTTCTACGGCGGGCAGATGAAGTCGATGTCGCCCAAGCTCAAATCCGACGACGGCAAGCATGTCGTGATTCGGCCGCTGTGCTACGTCAAAGAGTCGGATTTGGCCGAGTACGCCCAGCTCATGGGTTTTCCCATCATCCCGTGCAACCTGTGCGGATCGCAGGAAAACCTGCAAAGACAGGCCGTCAAGCAAATGCTCGCGGATTGGGAGAAACGCTTCCCGGGGCGCGCGGACTCGATTTTCAGGTCGCTGACCAAAGTCTCGCCCTCGCACCTGATGGACACGCGCCTGTTCGACTTCATCGACTTGGACAACCCGCTGAACCGGGCCGAGCGGCAGGACGACGCGGGGATCCCGACGGCGTACGCGTCGGCCGCGCCGTTGATCAACATGCTGGGCTCCAAGCGCGAGCACATGCAAGGCGCCGAGGCGGCGGCCCGGCGCGCCGCGGCGAACGCCCAAAACGCCCAAAACGCAGAACGCGGCCCAACCGGGCGGGCGGCTTGAGCGGCCCAACCGCGAACGCGCGGCAAACGCGCCGCGACCGCGGCGGCTTTTTCGATCCGCGCCGACTCTTTGCGCAACGGGCCGACAAACGCAGCCCGCTTCATCGCCGATCATTGGGAAGAAGAACGCCATGCAACGCCCGGGCGCCGACGAGGATTTCGACAACTACCTGTCCGATTTGGAGGAATACGATTCCTCCCGGGGCGATCTTGGCGCCTTGGGGCCGCGCCGGCGGCCCATCGACTCGCCGCTGCTGCGAGGCCCCAAGCGCCTCTTCGACGACGCCTTCGGGAACGCGTCGCTCGACGCGCAAGCCGAGCCGGACGGCGCGGCGGCTTGGGATGAGGCTGAGGGCGAAGACGGGCCCGACGGGCCCGACGGGCTCGACGGGCTCGACGGAAGCGGCGGGGAAACGCGGGGCGCCGAGGCGGGGGCCGAAACCGACCCCCAAGCCGGGCGGGGCCGCTTCGGCCCCGCGCGCGGGCGAAGGAGAGCCGGGCGAGGCGGCCGGCAAATGCCCTCCATCTACGCCAAGCGGGCGGCGGTGGTCGATTTCGCCGACGACGCGCCCAAGCTCGAGCAAGTGCTCTCGGACATCAAAAAATCCTACGTCGGCTTTTACGGACAATTCCGGCGCCCCGCCGACGTCGCCCCGCCCTCGATTTGGGACAAGCTCACCGCCCGCAACTACCAAGCGATGCAACCGACCAAAGGCGTCTTGCTCAAACCCGGGCATCGATGGCAATTCGAGGAGCAAATGCCCGTCGTGTTGGATCGCCGCTTCATCGGCCCTTTCCGCTTCGCGGGCATTGGGTTGATCGCGAGAAAGCCGATCAAAGTCATCGGCAACATGGAAATCTACGACAATGAGGTCGTGATTCTGGGCGCCAGCCTGTTCGACTTCGACTACAGCCTGCGCCCCCACCCCAAAGAAAGCCCCTATCGAGCCAACCGCAAAAAAAAGACCCAATAGGGG
>CAJPTP010000034.1 GCA_905373555.1 uncultured Francisella sp.
GAAAAAAGCGAGGTTTGAGCCGGGCGTGGCGGCGCCGCCGCGTTCCCTTCGCCAAAGCGCGCCGACGCCCGGCCAAGGCGCCTGCGGATCGGAAAGAAGCGGGCAAAAAAAGCGGGCCCGGGCGGGCCGGGCGCAGCGCAAGCCCAAAACAGAGCCCAAGCGTGCGCGAAACGGGAACGGAAAAACCGAAAAATCGAAAACAACAAAGCTAAAACACAGAACCGAACCCATAAAACCTAAAACAGAAAATAGTTGCGCGCGCCCATGAAGCGCTTTTGGTAATGCGGGTCGCTGAGGTTGTCGGTGCGCACCTTCGAGCGCGAGTTGGGGGAATGGATGAAGCGGTCGTCGCCCGCGTACATGCCCACATGCGTGATGGCGCCGCCCGAGCCGAAAAAGACCAGATCGCCCACGCGGATTTGGCTCAAATCGACGGGCATTCCCGCCTGAGCCTGCTCGCGCGAGGTGCGCGGCATGTTCACGCCCAAGGATTTGTAGGCTTGCTGGACGAAAGCGCTGCAGTCGATGCCTGTTTTGGCGTCGGTGCCGCCGTACTTGTAAGGGGAGCCCAGCAAATTCAGCGCGAAGGCGCGCAGCAGCTCCGAGCCGCGTTCGTGGTTCATGTGCATGATGCGCACCGGCTTGACGTAATGGACGTTGGCGACCGAGCGCTTTTTCGTTTTCGAGGCGGAAATTTTGGCTTTGTGGTGGGCGGCGGTCGTGGAGCACGACGAGAGCGGCAAAGGCGCGCAGACGGCAAACGCCGCGAGCAGCGCGGTTAAAGCCGCCCGGCTCAAAAAAGAGTCCCGATGCCCGCCCCGGCCGCTTTGCGCGGCGCCGCGTCCGCCTCCCATGCCCCCTCCTTGGCCGATTCGGCCCAAAGCGCCGAACGGCGCGTGTTAGTATAAACCGACGCGGTTTTGCGTCAACGCTTTGCCGCTGAAAAACAAGGGATTTGCGGGCGGCATGGCGCGCAAGCGGCAAGAAAAGGGGCTTCATGGCTCACAACGGCGGAAAAGACGGAAAACGTGGGGGCGAAGGGCGGCGCGACGACGGGCCGCGGCGGCGCGCAAGCGCGCCTGCGCCAAGCCGGGGCGGGATTCGCGGCCCGGGGCGCGTTCAAGGCCGGGGCGAAGCCGCCGGATCCGCTTGGCGGCGCGGAGGGGAATCCCCCCGCATGGGCGCGCCCGGGCGTTTGGGCGTTGAGCGGGCGCGCGGCCCGGGTCGCTTCGGCGAGACCCGCGCCTCGCGCTTGGGCTCGGCGCCCGAGGGGGGAATCGAGCGCGATTGGGGGCGTTTCGGCGCCGCCGATCGCCCGTCTTCGAGCCGGTTTTCCAAATTCGCGGGCGAAACCCGGGGAGCTTTTCTCAAAAGCGCGCAACGGCGCCCGCCTTTTCGCCGCGACGACGGCGATTTCCGCTCGCGGCGCGATTGGCCCGAGCGCGGCCGTTTTGGGCAGACGGCGCGGGGCGAGGGCGGCCGGATCCGCGATCGGCGCCGCGATCCGGATCCGGATCCGGATCGGGATTGGGGTTCGGGCCGCGAGTCGTCTTATGCCCGCCAAGGCGCGGGCCGGCGGGAGGATCGGCGCGGCGAATCGGGCTTCGGGCCCCGGGATCGGGGCGCGGCCGGATCCGAGCTCGCCGCCCGTCGGGCGCCGACGCGGTTTTCTTGGGGCGAGTCTGCGCCCCGGCGCGGCCGGCCCGCTTCGGGCCGGCCGGATCTTGCTTACAAAAATCGTTTCGCGGAGGCCGCCCAAGACGGGGGCGCCGACCCCAGGCTCAGCGTTCGACCGTCAAGCCCGCTCGGATCCGTCAAGGCGAAAGGGATGCTCGATGCGGCGGGGCGGACCGAAGACTGCCCGTCGGCGCGGGCCGACGGGCAAGCCGGCTTGGTTGGCCCCGCCTTGCCGCCTGGAGCGAACCCGCCCGTTTCGTCGGCCTGGGAATCGGGCCGCCTTGCGGCCCTGCCGACAAGGCAGTCTGAGCCCGCTTTGCCCCCGCCTTTGCGCCCCGCGCCGCTTCCTTCCGCCTCGGGCTTGATCTCGGCCTCTTCGTCTTTCCCGGCGTTTCCTTTGGCGGCTCGCCCCGAGTCCGCCTCGGGCTTCGATTCCGCTGCGGCTTCGGCCTTTCCGAGGGCCCGCCGGGCGCGCTTAAGCCGCGCGGCGCGCGCCGAGGCGGCTTGGGGATCGGGCGAGGGCGCGGATCGCGGCGGCGAGGGCCTGCGCTTTGAGGCGGGCCCCGAGACCATGCGCCTGTCCAAGGCGCTGGCCGAGCGCGGGGTGTGCTCGCGCCGCGAGGCCGACGCCTTCATTGAATCGGGGTGGGCGAAAGTCAACGGGCAGGTCGCCCAAGTGGGGCAAAAGGTCGGGCCGGGCGATGTCGTGGTCGTCTCGCGCCGGGTTTTGGGCGCGATGGGCGGCAAGCTTTCCGTCGCCTTGAACAAGCCCTTGGGCTATGTCTCGCACGAAAGCGAGGATGGCTATCCGCGCGCGGCGCGGCTGATCGTCGCCGCCAATTTCGCGGGCCGCAGGCAAGACCTCGGCGCCTGGGGCAAGCCCGGCGCCTTGGCGCGGGCCGCCCGCTCCTTGGCGCCCGCGGGCAGACTGGACGTGAACTCCTCGGGGCTGCTGGTGCTCACCCAAGACGGCCGCGTGGCCAAGGCGATCATCGGCGAAGGCTCGAAATTGGAGAAGGAATACCTGGTGCGCTTCGCGGGCAATGCGAGCGAAGCGGCGCTGGCCAAGCTGCGCTTCGGCTTGAGCCTCGACGGCGTTCCGCTGCTGCCCGCGCAAGTCGAGCGGCAAAACGAGGATCAGCTCAAGTTTGTCCTGCGCGAGGGCAAGAACCGGCAGATTCGGCGCATGTGCGAGCTGGTGGGCCTGCGCGTGCTGGCCTTGAAGCGCGTGCGCATCGGCGCTTTGGCCTTGGGGCCCTTGCCGCCCGGCAAATGGCGCTTCGTGGATCTTTCCAAGCTGGGCGCCTGAGCGCGGCCAAGCTTGGCGCGGCGCGGCGCGCCTCGCCTTGCGCGGCCGCTTTATTTTCGCTTAAAATCGCGTTGGCGCGTCCGCCCGGGCCAACGGCCCGGAGGACGGGCGGCCCGACGCGGCCCGGGCCCAACGGGGCTCGCTTGGGCCGCTCGGAATGGGCGACGCCCGGAGCCGGGCGGCCGGATCGCGCTTGGAGAAAAGCGATGGCAGTGGGAATCCAAGAAAAAACCGCCAAGCAGCTGAACATGGTCGAGGGGGTGCAGATTTTCGTCGGCTCGGCGGGCGTCAAGCAGGAAAAGCGCAAGGATTTGACGCTTTTCATGTTGAGCTCAGGCGCCGAGGTCGCCGCCGTGTTCACCCAAAACCGTTTTTGCGCCGCGCCCGTTTCGGTGTCGAAAAAACACCTCGCGACGGGCAAGCGCGTGCGCGCCTTGATCGTCAACACGGGCAACGCGAACGCGGGCACGGGGGCGCAGGGGCGCAACGACGCCGAGATGGTTTGCGCAGGCGTCGCCCACCAGGTCAACTGCGAATCCGACCAAGTTTTGCCTTTCTCCACGGGCGTGATCATGGAGATGCTGCCCGTCGAGCGCATACTCGACGCGCTGCCCAAGCTCAAGCCATCCTACTGGGATGGGGCCGCCCGGGCGATCATGACCACCGACACGGTGCCCAAGTCCGCCAGCGTGAGGGGGATTGTGGGCGGCCACAGGGTCAATGTCACGGGCGTGGCCAAAGGCTCGGGCATGATCTGCCCCAACATGGCGACCATGCTGTCTTTCGTCGCGACCGACGCCAAGGCGCCCAAGGAAGTCTTGGAGCAGATGTGCCGGGAGGTCGCCGACGAAACCTTCAACTGCGTGACCGTCGACGGCGACATGAGCACCAACGACAGTTTTGTCCTGATCGCCACGGGCAAGGCCAAGCTGCAGGTGGAGTCGGTTCGCGACCCGCTCTACGCCGAGCTGAAAAAGCTTGTGGCCCAAGTTTGCCTGGAGCTGGCGCAGGGGATCGTGCGCGACGGCGAGGGCGCGACCAAGTTCATCGAAATCGAGGTCATGGGGGCCCGCAGCCGCTTGGAGGCCCGGCGCGTGGCGTACGCCGTCGCGCATTCGCCCTTGGTCAAAACCGCCTTCTACGCATCCGACGCCAATCTCGGGCGCATTTTGTGCGCCATCGGCTACAGCGGCATCGGGGATTTGGACGTGGAAAAGGTGCGGGTGTATCTGGACAACATGCTGGTGTGCGAAAAAGGCGGCCGCGCGGATCTGTACCATGACGAGGACGGCATGCGCGTGATGCAAAAAGACGAGATCAAGGTGCGCGTCGATTTGGGCCGGGGCGAGGTGGAGGCCAAGGTCTACACTTGCGACTTGTCGCATCGTTACGTCGAGATCAACGGCTCTTATCGAACCTAAGCCGAGAGGCGCGCGCCGAGCGCCGGCGCCCAAGCGCCGCCGGGGTTCGGGCGCCCGTCTTCGAGTTCGGCTTTCGGCTTCCCGGGGGCTTGGGCGCGCCCGCCGCATCGCTCGCTTCATTCCCGCATCCCCGCATTTTCGCATCTTTGCTTGGCGCTTGGTTTTCGGTTTGCTCTTCGTTTCCGTCCGAGTTTTTCCGTTCGCTCCGTTTATTCATTTGGCCCGTTTTGGCCTGTTTTTTTTCGATTCTGTTTTCGCCCCGCGCGCCGTCAAGCGGCCCGGCCGGGGCGCGCCGCCGGCTTGGCCGGCAAGGCCGGGCGCCTCGACGCCCGGGAAGCGCCCGGAAAGCCTCCGAACGCTTCCGAACGTCGCGAAAGGCTTGATACATGTCGATTTTGAAAGGCAGCTTGGTGGCGTGCGTGACCCCCATGACCGAGAAGGGCGAGGTCGACTACGCCGCCATCGATAGGTTGGTCGAATGGCATTTGTCCCAAGGCACCAACGGCATCGTGGCCGTGGGCACGACGGGCGAGACCGCGACGCTGAGCCTCGATGAGCACGTCAAGGTGATCGAGGCTTTCGTCAAGGCGGCCGACAAGCGCCTGCCCATCATCGCGGGAACGGGGGCGAACAACACCCAAGAGGCGATCATGCTCAACCGGGCGGCCGAGCGCTTGGGGGCCGACATGTCGCTGTCGGTCGTGCCCTACTACAACAAGCCCTCCCAAGAGGGCATCTACCAACACTTCAAGGCCATTTCCGACAACAGCTCGATCCCGACGATCGCCTACAACGTGCCCGGCCGCACCGTCGTGGACATGAGCAACGACACGGCGCTGCGCGTGGCCGAGCTGGAGCACATCGTGGGGCTGAAGGACGCGACGGGCAACATCGCGCGCGCCTGCGACTTGGTTCGCCGCGCGCCCGAGGATTTCGCCCTGTACTCCGGCGACGACTCTACCGCCATGGCGTTCATGCTTTGCGGCGGCGACGGCGTGATCACCGTCACGGGCAATGTCGCCCCCAAGAAGTTCGCCGCGATGTGCCGCTGCGCCTTGGACGGCGACGTCAAGGGCGCCCGCAAGCTCAACGACGAGCTGCAGGCGTTGCACCGCGACATGTTCTGCGAGTCCTCCCCCGCCCCCGCCAAGTGGGCGCTCAAGCGTTTGGGCCTGTGTTTGGACAACATGCGCCTGCCCGCCGTGCCTTTGACCGAAAAAGGCCAACAGACCGTGGAAAGCGCCATGCGCGCCGCGGGCGTGATCTAAGCGCTTGCCGCCCGCCGCCCGCCTCGCGCGGGCGGCGGGCGGTTTGCGATCCGGCCCGGCGCCGGGCTTGCCCTTGAGCGGCGTTCGGTTCGGCCGCCGCGCCCCGCAGCATCGCCCATCCCCATCGAGTGATCCGGCGCCGCAATCGGAGCCGGCCGAAGGATTTCAATGAAAGACCGATTTTTGCGCGCGGCGCTGTGCGCCGCCGCCGTCGCGGCCTTGAGCTCTTGCGCCGCCACCAACCCCGAGCCCAAATTCTCGACCCCGGGGGTCCGCAACCCATCCGACGCCTTGGCTTTGCCGCCCGATTTGTCGCCCGTGCGCCAATCGGGCTCTTACACCTACACCCAAAAAGGCGGCGCCGTCACGGCCAGCGGCTACGGCTCGTCCTTGGGCCAAGGCCAAGCGCAGGTGCTGCCGCGGGTCTCGAACATGCGCATCGAGCGCGAGGGCAATATCCGCTGGCTCGTGATCACGGGCAAGTCCCCCACCGAGGTGTGGCCGATGCTGCAGGCGTTTTGGCAGGAAAACGGCTTTGTCGTGCAAAAGCAGGAGCCGGAGATCGGCTACATGGAAACGCAGTGGGCCGAGAATCGCGCGGCCGTGCCGCAGGATTTTCTGCGCAACTTGCTCACCAACCTCGGCTTGGGCGGGGTGTATTCGTCCGACATGCGCGACAAGTTCATCACCCGCGTCGAGACCGCCGGCAACGGCGAGACCATGGTCACGTTCGTCCATCGCGGCATGAAGGAGGAGTGGTCCGACGCTCAGAAAAACACCACCAAGTGGGTGCCGCGCGACAGCGACCCCACCTTGGAGGCGCACATGCTCGCGCGCTTCATGATGCGCTTGGGCGCCGATGAGCAAAAAATCCGGTCGGAGCTCTCCCCGCGCTCGGATGGGGCCTCATCCGCCTCAATCGTGGGCGATTCCGTTGTGATTCGGGGCGACGGCGCGCGCAATCGCCATCGCCTGCGCTTGGCGCTGGAGCGCGTGGGGCTCACGCCGCTGTCGGTCGACTCCGGCTCGGGAACCTTCTTGGTGCAGCCGCAAAGCGCCGAGACGGCGGAAGCCTACGCCAAGAAAAACAACGGGCTTTTCGGCGGCCTCTTCGGCTCGTCCAAAAAAGCGGAGCCCAAGGCGCCCCGGCCCAGGCTTTTGGTGCGCATCGCCCCCGGGCCCGACGGCGACGTCGTGCGCGTGAGCGCCGAAAACGGCTCCCCCTTGCCGCCCGATCGCGCCAAGGTCATATTGGAGTCGATTTGGAATGAGCTGCGCTGATTGCCAACCGCCGCGCGCTCGGATCCCGGGGCTCAAGCCTTAAGGGGGCGTGCGCGGTTGAGCCGGGCCGGGGCGCTCGGCGCGCCGCGCTTTGGTTTTGCCGACGCCCGCAAAAACCTTGGCGCGGGCGCTCGCCCGGCTCGGCCCCGCGAGGCCGGGCTTTTTGTTTTTCCCAAGCCCGGCGGCCGCCCGGCTTCCGGCTTCCGATTCAGGCCTCCGATTCAGGCTTCCGATCCCCGAATCGGGTATTGCCCGGTTCGCGCGGCCCCATGCCGGGCGCCGCGCATTTCCCCTCCCGCCCCCCGGTTTTCCGAGACGCCCATGACCGCCCAAAAATCGTATTTCGCCGCCGCGTTGGTCTTCACCGGCCTGTTCGTCGTTTTCATCGGCTCGACTTTTTACATGTGGGGTCTGGGCAGCCGCGTCGCCGCGTTGGTTTCGGCCGTTTTGGCGGGCATGTCGGGGTTGTTTCAGCTGGCCTGTCTGATGATGTGGGTGCGCGAGGCGTCCTTGGCCGACGCGATCCGGCGCGCCGGGCAAAAAAGGGCGCAGGCGGGCGCCGCGGCGCCCGCTTCGGCCCGGGCGCCATCTTCATCCGCCGCCCCCGCTTCTTCCCCCTCCTCATCCTCTTCCGCTCCCGATTCCGCTCCCGATTCCGGCTCCGCCTCCTCAAGCCCCAACGAGGATCAAGCCCAAGAGCGGGGGAGTCCGAACGCCGCGGGCGCCAAGGCGCCCCAAGCGGCTCGCGAAAACGGGGGATCGGGGCGCGGCGGCGGCTTGGGCGAGCCCGGCGCCGAAAAAAGAGCCGACGGCGAAGCTTAGGCGAAACGAAAGGATCCGCGGCATGGCCCAACCGAAAACAATTGTTTTGGCCAGCTCCAACCCGGGCAAGCTTAGGGAGCTGGCGGCGCTGCTCGCCCCGCTGGGGCTCGAGGTCGCGCCCCAATCGCGTTGGGGCGCGCGCTCGGCCGACGAGCCTTACCTGACTTTCCTTGAAAACGCCTTGGCCAAGGCGCGCCACGCCGCCCGGGAGACGGGCCTGCCCGCCTTGGCCGACGATTCGGGGATTTGCTGCGACGCCTTGGGCGGGCTGCCCGGGGCGCGCTCGGCGCGCTTCGCCCGCGACGGGGCGAGCGACGAGGAGAACAACTCGGCCTTGGCCCGCGCCATGGCGGGCCAAGCCAACCGCCGCTGCCGCTTCGCTTGCGTGGCGGTGTTCGCGCTGACCCCCGACGATCCTCTTCCCGTCGTCGCCCAAGGCGAGTGGGAGGGCGAGTTTCTCGACCGGCCCTTGGGCGACGGGGGATTTGGCTACGACCCGTTCTTTTTTGACCCCAAGCGGGGTTTGACGGCCGCGCAAATGCCCATGGAGCTCAAAAACGTCGTCAGCCACCGCGCCCAAGCCTTGGCCGAGCTTTCAAGCCGGCTGCGGGAGCGCTTGGGGATCGGGCGAAAGTAGGGCGGGGT
>CAJPTP010000035.1 GCA_905373555.1 uncultured Francisella sp.
GGGAAGGAGGGGGAAAAGCATGCGAAGCATGAAAGTTGCGCCGCTGCCCAAAAACGCCGCCCAACCATGGCGCCGGCGCCGCGCCGCCCGCCAAGCCTCGAGCCGCAAGGATCCGGCCCGACCCGACCCGGCGTCAAGCGCCCTTCGGCCCCCGCGCCGCTCCTCCCGCGCCCCTTCGCCGGCCCGAACGCATGGGCAAATCGGTTATAGTTTGCCGCCCGGGCGGCGCGCCTCGAAGCCGGCCTCGGACCCAAGCCCGGGTTCGCTCGCCAAGCGGCGGCGCCCGGGCCGAAGCGAGCGTCGGGGTTTTATTTTTCTGTATAATCAAACGGCTTTTTCGCCGCCGGCCGTTTTTTGGGCGGCTTGTCAAGCCTTCGGGCTTGTTGTCGTGTCGCGCGCATTGGAAAGACCCATGCCTTCTTTGCCGAACAAGCGGCGCCGTCGCCTTGGCGCCGCCGCCGTCGCTTCCTTTCTTTTCGCCGTTTCGGCCGCTTCGGCCGGCGCCTCGCCCCAAGACGGCCCGGCCGGGCCCAAGGACGGGGCCGAAAGCCGGCCCGCTTTGAGCGCCCCCGCGCCCGGCGGCCGGCCCCGGGCCGACGCCGCCCAACGCCCGCAAAACGAAACTCCGGCGGCCGCGCGCGCGGCCTCGGGCGAGCCCAAAAGCGCGGGCGGGCAAAAGACGCTCGGCAATGAAAAAGCGGGAAACGGCGCGCCGCCCAAGGCCGACAAGACCGATAAGACAGACAAAACCAACAAGACCGACAAGACCGGGCCGGCCTCGGCCGCCGACGGCGCGAAGCCCGACGCGGCCCCGGGAGCCAAGGCGGCCGGTTCGCGCCCAAGCGGCGAAAAAGAGAGCGCCGGGGAGGAGCCCGCCGTCGACTGCTCCAACATCGTGGGCAAAGACGCCGACGACGCGCTGCGCCTAGCGATCCAATGCATTGCCTCCGCCGAAAAGGCGGGAAACAAGCTCGCCGATTACCGCAACGCCAAGCCGCTGTTCGACATGGACGCCCTGTTCGCGGCGGCGGGCGCCAACTTCGACGCCGTGAACAAGCTGATACGGCCCATCGACGAGCAAGCCAAGCAAGACGGCGAGGCGCTGATGCGCCGGCATTACGTCGCTTTGACGACGTTCCTCACCGCCGAGTCCTCTTTGGACGACCCCGGGCCAGACTCCATCAACTCCGCCTTGAAAACCTACGCGGAGCTGGAGCGGCGCCTGCCATCCGACACACTGTACGAGCGCATGGCGGAGCTTAGCGTCGCCAACCTGAACATGGAGGCCGCCCGCGAAATCATCGACAGGTGGATCGCCTTCAACCCCAAGCCCCTCTACCCGCGCGAGCTGCTGCAGTGGACGATGAGGCTCGTCGACCCGAAGGAGCGCGACAGCTTCGGCGAGTTTCGGCGCCTGTTGGCCAAGGCGCCCGACGACGACGCCAAAGAAAGGCTGTATCTGATCGCCTCGGAGATGGCGACGCGCCAAGGCGACGCCCTGAAGCGCCTGGCGCCCGCGATGGCCAAGGAATGCTCCCGGGCCAAAGATTCCTACCCCGCGGCGCTGTGCTACTTGGTTTATGCCAATCTCGCGGGCGACAAGAAAGCCACGGTCGCGGCGCTCAAGCGCGTGTACAAGCTCGACGCCAATTTGGACTTGGGCACGCTGCAGGTTTTCGACCACGTCTTTCAAAGCAACAAAGAGGCCGTGGATCAGTTTTTCCGCGAAATCGACGTGCCGGATGACCCCACGTGGCTCAAGCTGTACGTCGGCTACGGCGCCCACACCCAAAACGAGCGCATGCTCGTGGAGGCATTGACCAAACGCGCGGACATCGCCAAAACCAACCCCGCCGCCAACATCCAGGTGGGCATGGCGGTCTTCCCGCAAGACCCGAAAAAAGCCATTCGGTATTTCGAGAACGCTTGGGAGTCGATCGACGACGAAACGCTGAAGAACCAAACGGCCCTGACCATCGTGATGGCGTCGCTCTCGTACGAGACGCGCGACGAGCTCAAAAAATGGGCCGCCATCCTGCCCGAGTCCGCTTTCCCGTACGAAAAGCGCTTCGCCTTGACGGTGTTGGCCGACATCGACGGCGACGAGGAGGCGTTCGACAAGGCTTACGCGAAACTCAAGGCCACGCCGCGGCCCAAGGATTCTTACGTGAGCCAAGAGCAGGCGGCGCTGATGGACGTGTCGGCGGCGATGCGCATGCCGGACGCGAACAAGGCGCTGGGCATTTTGAACGCCGCGCTGAAGGCCGAGCGCGACCGGCCCCAACCCGACCCCACGATGTTGGGAGTGATCCTCCAATCCAGGGCATTGACCCTCACCGACAAGCTCGGGCGACACGAAGAGGCGATCAAGGATCTCAAAGAGCTGTTGAAGTTCGCCAAGGACAAGGGGCAAGCGCTCAACTCCCTGGGCTACACGCAGCTTTTCGTCAAAGACCAGCGCGAGGAGGGAACGCGCCACATCGAGCAAGCGCTCAAGCTGCTGCCCGATTCGCCGGAGGTTCAAGACAGCATGGCTTTGGCGTGGATCTTCCAAGGCAAACCCGACAAGGCCATCCCGCTGCTGGAGCGCTCTCTTTCCAAACTCAACAACCCCGAGGTGCGGGCCCACTTGGCCGAGGCCAAATTCATCGCGGGCCAAACCGCCGAGGCGCAAAAGCTGCTGCGCCAAGCCCGCGCCGAAGACCCCAACAACCGCGAGGTGCGGCGCGTCATGTCCGAGCGCTTCCCTGAGCTCGCCCAAGAGCCGATTGAGCCCAAGGCCAAGACAGGCCAAGCCGGCCCGGCCGGCCAAAACGCCAAGGGCGCCAAGGGCGCCGAGGATGCCAAAGGCTCCCAAGGCCCCAAGACGCCCGGCGGCGTTCAAGACGGGTCGGATCCCCAAAAGGCCCAAGACGGACAACCCGGCCAAGCGGCCAAGACGGCCGCCAAGCCCCAAAACGCCGAGGGCAAGACCGCCCCGAACGCGCCGGGCGCGCAGCCCAAAAATTTGGCCGAGCCTGCGCATTGACGCTGCAAGCGGGGGCGCGTCTTGCGGCTGAAACGCCGCGCCGCGCCGCGCCCCGCTCTGCGCTTTCTCGCCCGCCGCTTTTCTTTTTCCCCCGGCCCCTTCCTCCGTTGCGCCATTCCACCGCGTTTCGCCCCATCGCCGTCAAACCAAGGCCGGGCGCGGGCGCGGGCGTTTTTCTTCCCGCCGCGGGACGCCGGGCGCGCTTGGGCGCGACTCGCCCACTTTCCATTCCATCCGCCCTCGCCCCATTCGGCGGCGGCGCCAGAAAGGGCCCGACATGGCCACAACACGCGAAACGGCCGCGATCGCTTTCGCCGCTTGGGCGGGCTTGGCGTTGAGCTCATGCGCCTTGGCTCCCCTAGGCGCCCCAAGCAGCTCCCAATGGTCGGCCCGGCCCGAGCGCCTGCCGCAATTTCGCGCCGAGGGCCGGCTGTCCGCGTCAAGCGGCGGCAAGGGCGGCTACGCCAACTTCAAATGGTCGGGCCCGGGCCCCGCGCAGCGGCTCGACTTGGCCACGCCCTTGGGCGCGACCGTCGTGAGCGTGTGCGAGGACGGCTTGGGCGCCGTCGCCGCGGCCGACGGGCGATTCTTCTTCGCAGGCGGCGCGGGGGAGATGCTAAGGCGCCTCGCGGGGGTCGACGCCCCCATCGGATTGCTCGGCTCCTGGGCCTTGGGCTACTACGACCCCAAACTCGGGGGGCCCGCCGGGGGCGACAAGCTGCGCCAAGGGCGATGGGTCATTGAGCGCGCCGCCCGACCCGGCGCCCGCGACGCGCGCATCCCCAAGCGCCTTTGGGCCGACCTGAACCACGGCGACTCCAAAATCCGCGTCGTGTTCGACGACTTCGAGCTGCAAGACGGCTCGGCCGAAACCGAAGAAACCGAAGAAAACGGGGCGCCCGGCGCCCGCGGGATTGCCGACGCCCCGGCGCCGTCGAGGGCGGCGGGCGCGGCCGACGCGGCAAATTCGGCGAGCGCCGCGCCGCAAGCGTCTTGCGACGATCTTAGGCGAGCGGCCGTCGAGTCCGGATGGGTCGTCTCCGAGTCCGGCCCGGACGGCCGGACGGGCTCGGAAACGACCGCCCCCAAAGGGAACCGGGGCAATGAGGCGGGCGACGAACGCAGGCCCGAAGCGGCCCAAGAGGGCGATGCGCCCCAAAACAAGGAGCGGCCATGAGCGGCAAGGCTTGGCGGCGAACCGCCCCCGCCAAAATCAACTTGGCCTTGCGCGTGACGGGGAAACGGGCGGATGGCTACCACACGCTGCAAACGATCTTTCGCCTGATCGATCTAAGCGACGAGCTGCGATTCGAAAAAACAAACGACGGCGAGATTCGGCTCGACTGCGTCGGCGCGCGCGTCGGCGTCGAGCCCGAGCGCAACCTGGCGTGGATGGCGGCTCGGGCGCTGCGCGACGAGGCGGCGAAGCTGGGCCGCAAAGACGCGGAAAAATGGGGATGCCGCATTGAGCTGAACAAGCGCATCTTCCAAGGCGCGGGCCTGGGCGGCGGCAGCTCCGACGCCGCGGCCGTTCTGACGGCTCTCAACGAACTGTGGGGCGCGGGCTTCAGCGCGGAGCGGTTGGCCGAGCTGGCTTTGGGCCTGGGGGCGGACGCGCCGTTTTTTCTGTTCGGGCGCGATGCCTACGCCCAAGGCGTGGGCGAGCGGCTGGAGCCCATCGAGCTGCCCGACGCCGCCTACCTGCTGCTCTACCCCAACGTTGAGGCCGACACCAAAGCGGTTTTTTCGCATCCGCTATTGACCGACAAGGAAAATGCGGGTAGTATCCCGCGCTTAGCTTTGGTCGAAAGCGCGCCCAATGATTTGCTGGAACCCGCTTCCGCTCTTTATCCGCCAATCCGCCGCGCCTTGAATGTCTTGGGCGCCTGCGCCAAAGACGCGGACGGTCGCCGCGCAAGAATGACGGGTTCGGGCAGCTGCGTGTTTTTGTCCTTTTCCGCGGACGCGCAAAGCGACGGCGACGACGGCGGCGACGCCGTCGGGATCGAGCGGGCGCTGCGCCGGGCGCGCGCGGCCGCGGATCAAGCGCGGGCGATGCTGCGAACCGAGGATGGAAGCGCCGATTGGCGCTTGGCCGTCGCCCGGGCGTTGCCGCGCGGAATGGGTTCATCCGGCGCATAAGCGCGCCAAAGCCAAACAAAGATTTTGGGGAGTCGCCAAGTTGGTTAAGGCACAGGGTTTTGATCCCTGCATTCGTAGGTTCGAATCCTACCTCCTCAGCCATACGCTTTAACGAAGCCAAGCCGCCTCGGCTCAAGCTTCGCGTTGGGGTGTCGTCAAGCGGTTTAAGACTCTGGATTCTGAATCCAGCATTCGTAGGTTCGAATCCTACCACCCCAGCCACACGATTCGGCCGCCCCAACGGGCGGCTTTTTTTTGCTTTTTTTCAGGCAACGGATCGCCTCTTTCGGGCTTTTCGGCTCCCCAACCTTCCCCGGCCCTCAATCCTTTCTCCCCAACCCCCGCCGGGTTGACGATCCTCGCCCGATCCTTCCGTTCCCTTCCCGCGCCGCGCGCGCCGGCGCGGCCGTCTTTGGGCGCGGCGGCCGGCTGACCGGCTTAAGACAAAAGCGAGCGGCGGCGATGAAAGCGCAAGAAGGAAGAGAGAAAGCGCAAGAAAAAAAGAAGGACGGATACGCAGGATGACAGAATGAAGGGCGGCAAGATGAACGGAGAGAGACGAAAAGAAGGCTGAAAACAAGGTTGGGAAGAAGGCAAAAGAGGCAAAATGAAGGAATGGGAGGGAGGGAGTCGAGGCGCCCAAGGGGAAGAAGGGCGAGGCAGAGCATTGCGCAGGCGGAGGAGAAACGGTCGGACGGGACGCGGGAGGGGAAAAACAACGGCGCCGGGAATCCCGGCGCCCGCGGCCGCGGCCGGATCACATGCAGCCTTTCAGATCCTCCAAAGCCTCGGCCAAGCCCAAAATCGCGTCGGGCAAATCGGAGCGCGACAGCTCCAAAACCTCGGTGAATTGGCGCTCGGCCTGCAAGGTGACGATCAGCTGGGCCAGCTGGTGGAACTCTTCGTGGCGCTGCAAAACCCGGGCGTACTGAAGGGAGGCGCCGATCCGCGAGCGGGCGTTGACCAACCATACGCCCATGGCGCAAGAGCCCGCATCGCCCGCGATCGACGCATCCAAGGCGCTGACGTCTTCCTTGCGCAGAAGCTTCTTCCAATTCGCCAGCCAATTGATGTGCGTGTTCAATATCGGCTCAACGCGCAAACCCGGCAGATCGAAAGCCTTTGTGCCCAGAGGCTCGACGCTGCCGTCCAATCTGGCTTTGACCCACTCGATCAGCTCCATGTCCGGATTCCGGCGCCCAAGGGCGCATCGGCAAGACGGGCCCGCCGTTGTTTTTACGCCAAAGCGCAAAATGCCGGACGAGGGCGGCGCGCCAACCCATCGGCGCCATTTATCGCCCCCGCGTGAGCCCGAAGCGCCGCGATTGGCCGCGCAGGCTTTTGACGCATTCGATCGAAAAAATCCGCTCGGCGCATTACTACCGCGAATTCGACAATTTTAAGCGTTTATGTGGCAAAATTCCCCCATTTTTAACGAAAAAAAGCAAAAGATCGGAGCGAAGGGCGATAGCGCCGAAGCCGGCGCCGCGCCCGGTGAGTATAGCGCCATGCCCGCGCCGCTTTGTCGGCGGGGGCTGGGCGAAACCGCGCCGGTTTCTTGGTCGGATGCAAGAAAGGCAATTCAATCTTCATGCAAACCCACAACAACAAAGAGACCCGCGTCATCTTTTGGGCGACGGGCCTGATGCTCTTCGCGCTGTTTTTCGGCGCGGGCAACCTCATCTTCCCCGCCAAAATGGGCCTCGACTCCGGCACCAGCTACATCACGTCCGTCTTGGGCTTCATCATCACGGGCGCCGGATTGCCCCTTTTGGGCGTCGCCGCGATCGCCTACTCGCGCGAGCGCGACGTGCAAGCGTTGGCCGGCCGCGTCTCGCCGTTTTTCGGCTTGGCCTTCGCCGTCTTGCTGTACCTGTCCATCGGGCCGCTGTTCGCGATCCCGCGCACCGCGACCGTCTCGTTCGAAATGGGCGTGTCCCCGCTGTTGGGCGAGAGCATCGCGGATCCCGAGAAGTTTGAGCGGATCAAGCCTCTCGCGCTGAATGTCTTCAGCTTCCTGTTTTTCGCCGTCTCGCTGTGGTTGGCGCTGTCTCCGGGCAAGCTGATGGACCGCATCGGCAAGGTCCTCACCCCCGCGCTGCTGGCGTGCATCGCGCTGCTGGTGGGGATCGCCCTGATCAAGCCTTTGGGCGCCTACCCCGCCCCCTCGGGCAACTACGTGTCCAACCCCTTCGTTCAGGGCTTTTTGGACGGCTACCAAACGATGGACGCCTTGGCGGCCTTGGTGTTCGCCATCATCGTGATCGAAACGCTGCACGTCGCGGGCGTGCGCAACGTCGAAAACCAAGTGCGCATGACCATCGGGGCGGGCATGATCGCGGCGGGATGCCTCGCCGTCGTGTACTTCGGCGTGTGCTACATCGGCGCGAGCTCAGCGGCCGTCACATCGGGCGTGGACAACGGCGCGGCGCTGCTGGCGAAGGTGGCCGACGCCTACTGGGGCCTGTTCGGCAGCTTGGTGCTCGTGGTGATCGTGATGCTGGCCTGCATCAGCACGGCCGTGGGCCTGATCACCTCCTGCGGCTCCTATTTCAACCGCATCTGCCCCAAAATCAGCTACACCAACTGGGCGGGCGTCTTCACGGTTGTGTCCTACATGTTCGCCAACAAAGGCTTGGCGGGCATCATCTCGTTCTCCATTCCCATGCTGATGCTGCTGTATCCCTTGACGATGGTGCTGCTGCTGTTGACCTTCACCCACAAGCTGTACGGGGGAATGCGCAGCGTTTACGTTTCGGCGATGATGCTGACCTTGGTGATCGGGATCTTGGACGCCTACAAGCAAGCCGTCGGCTTTCCCGAAGCCGTGTCCGACACCCTCAACACATGGATCCCGCTGTACGGCCAGGGCGTGGGCTGGATTCTGCCCGCCTTGGCGGGCATGGCGTTGGGCTGGGTTTGGGGCAAGAAGCGCCATTCGCCCGACTGCGGCCGCAAGCAAATCTGACTTTCGGCGGCGCAAAGAACCAAGCCATGGCGCGCCCGCAACGCGGCGGCCTCGGCTTCGGGCCCCGCGGGAACGCCGGCGACGCGCCGGCGTTTTTCTTTTCCCCGCACCGCCACTCACCGCCCCCCGCGCCGCCCTCACCC
>CAJPTP010000036.1 GCA_905373555.1 uncultured Francisella sp.
TCCGGCGATTGCGCGGCGCGAGCGCGCGGCTCGCCCGCCCCGCCCGCGTTGTTGCGCCGAGCCGGATGGCATGGCGCGCCGGGCTTTTTCCATCGCCCCCAAGCCCAAGACATCCGCCGGCCGACGCCGCGAATTGTTGCGATGTATAATTCCCCGTCGTTTGTTCCGACCCGACTTTTTCTTGGCTTTCCGGGCCGGCGGATCAAAACGCGCGGATTCGATCTTGGCCGCTTTTCCCCTTTCCGCCGGCGCCGACGGCGCAAAACAGCCGGCCCTTGAACCCACCGCAGCACAGGTGGCGAAAACCGGATCGAATCTCGGAAGACATGGGAAAGAAAAAGGAAAAGGAAAGTTAAAGGAAGAAACAGGACGAAAAAACAAGGGAAGGAGCGAGAGCGCGACGGCGAGAAACCCCGGCCCAACGAAGCGACGGCGACGAACGGCGAGGCAACCGCAAGCCAAGAAACAAAAAACGACAAACGCAAGGAAAAGAACAAGGGCAATTTCGCGAAACAAGGCCGCCGAAGGGTTTTCCCCCTTAAAATGCCGCTAGGCCAAAAATTTTGGGCGGCGCAACGAGAAACGCCAAGCAAGCGGCGCCGCCTGCGCGGGCCTTTTGCTTTGCCTCTCTCGCCTTGAGCCGGCAAAACGTCTTCAATGGGCCGCCGCGCCTCGGCGCCCCAAGCTTGGGCCGGATGGGGGCCGAATTTGGGGCGCAAGGGGCGCCGATCGCAGGGCCGCGCTCAAAAGTCGGCGCCCCGAGCCGCGGCGACAGCGGCCGCCTTCCCTTTGGCGCGCCCGGGCGCATCGCGGCCGGGCGAACCCGGCGCAACCGCGCAAATCATTTTTAGCCGCGGGCGGATTCCCGCCCGGCGCGTTTTCCGGGCGCAAGCCCGGTTTCCGTTTACATAAGGGCCAAACCATGGCGGACAACGCAAAGGACGAAAGCCGACCGAACCCCGGGCAAGACGCCCAAAGCGGCCGGTCTTCCGAGAAGGACGCGAAAGCCAAAATGAGCAAACGGGCCTCGACGCTCAACTCGGACAACCCGGGCTTTTGGCAAAAGTACAAGTTCATCCTGATTTCCATCACGCTGTTTTTGGTGTTCGACGTCGGCGTGCTGGTGGTGAACTTCTACAACTCCTTCCAAATTTCGCAAAACGCCATTGGCGTGAACCTCTCCGGCCGCCAGCGCATGCTCTCGCAGCGAACCGTCAAGGCCATTTTGCAAATCAACGCCGCAACGGGGGAATCCGGCCGGAGCGACGCCGCGACCAAATCGGTCGAGGAGCTCAAAACCGTCGAGTTTCTCTTCGGCGACACGCTCCACGGCTTCGACAAGGGCAAGATCGTCACCAACGCCGACGGCACGCCCGTGTTTTTGACGAAGGTTGAGGATCAAGGGTCGCTCGAAGCCGTCGCCGCGGGCCTGAAGCTTTGGGTCCCGTACAAGAAAAAGATCGACGACTTCCTCAAGGCGTACGAAAGCGGCGGTCAATTCGCCGAGCCTTTGGCCGATTTGACCCAATACGCCTTGGCCAACAACCTCACTTTGCTGAAATACATGAACAACCTGACCGTGGCCTTGGAAGAGGTCGCCAACGGCCAGGCGAAGTTCCTGCGCGTCGTGCAGGTCTCGGGCCTGTCTCTGGCCTTGATCAACTTCTTCGTGCTGATGGGACACTTCATGAGCCAGCTGCGCCAATCCGAGGCGAAGGTGGCGCGGGCCCGCAAAGAGGTGGAAGACATCATGTCCACCGTCAACGAAGGCTTGTTCCTGATCGACCGGGATCTGCAAATCGGCACCCAGATTTCCAAGCGGTTGGAAAGCATGCTGGGGCAGCCCAACCTCGCCGGGCGCAACCTGCGCGACGTGCTCGCGGCTTTGGTGCCGGAAAAGGATTTGGACAACGCCCGCACCTTCGTCGACGAGCTGTACAGCGAATGGGTGCTGGAAGATCTGATCGAAGACCTCAACCCGCTCAAGCGCATCAAGATCGTCACGAAAAACCACCGCGGCGAGGATGAGGCCCGATGGCTGGCCTTCCGCTTTTAGCGCGTGACCGAGGGCAAGCTCGTCGCGCGCGTGCTGGTCAACGTGCGCGACATCACCCAAGAGGTCGAGCTGGAGGAGCGCATCAAGGCCGACCAAGAGCGCAACGACGCCCAAGTGGGCATGCTCGCGGCCGTGATCAACGCCGACCCCGTGATGCTGGGCGGCTTCGTCAAATCCACCCTCTCAAGGATCGAAGCCATCAACCAAGCCCTCAAAGACCCCGCTTCGGACGAAAACAGCTTGCGGCGCAAGGTCGATTTGATCGCCCGCAACATCCACAGCGTCAAGGGCGAGGCGTCGGCGCTGAACCTCACGGGCTATGTCGACATTTGCGAAAACATGGAAGACAAAATCGGGGCGCTGCGCAAGCAAGACCGGCTCAAGGGCAACGACTTCATCGCCTTGGCCATGCAGCTGGACTCGCTGCTGACGCTCGCGCAAACGACCGAAACCTTGGCCGCCCGCTTCGACCCCTCCTCCGTGTCCGAGCAAGCCTCGCAGCGCGTCGGCGCCAAGCTCGCGCAAACCCGCAAAACCGCCCACAAGGACTTTTACACGAAGTTCGCCAAGGAAATCGCGCAGCGCAACGGCAAAGAGGTCGACGTCGTCTGCGAAGGCGTGGATGAGGTCAAGCTGTCCGACTCCGCCAGCCAAAGCGTGCAGGACATCGTGGTGCAGCTGCTGCGCAACGCCATTGTCCACGGCTTGGAAAAACCCGATCTGCGCCAAGAGCGCAGCAAAACCGCGCAAGGCCATGTCGGCATCAGACTGCGAACGGATGGCCAAGGCTTGGCCAGCCTGACCGTGGAAGACGACGGGGCGGGCTTGGACTACGACAAGATTCGCGACAAGCTGCAGCGCGAGGGCAAGCTGCCGCCCGGCGTCGACGCCGCGAGCATCGACAAGAAGGAGCTGATCAACGCCATCTTCAAACCGGGCTTCAGCACGCTGGAGCAATCGGGCGCGGACGCCGGCCGCGGCGTGGGCATGGACATTATCCGCGAGCAAGCCAGAAACCTGAAAGGCAGCATTTTCGTCAAGACGATCCCGGGCCGGCTCACGCGCTTCACGGTGCGCTTCAAGATCCCCCAAAACGCCCCGAACCCGCAGCCGAGCGCCGCGGCCTCTTGACCGTTTGGCGGCCCGGCCCGCCCGGCGTTGGATCGCTTGACGTTCAGCGTTGGCGCTCGGCCCGGGGCCGGGCAGCCGCAGGTTCACAAAAACCGGATCAAGCGCCGCCCGGGCGCCGGCTTGGCGGCCCCAACGACGCGGCGCTTGCGCGGCCGGCCTTTGGGCCCATCGCGCAAGCGGCCGAAAGCAGCGCTTGGGGCGCGCGGAGCAGCGAGCCGACAGCCGCAGACGGGCAATCGCCCCGCCCCCGTCGAGCGAACCTCGCCTCATACAAGACGCAAATAACCGAGTCGCAACGGCGCGGTTTGCCGCTGCGCCGCATTGCGCCCCAACTTGTTGCTGCTGCGCAACAATCCTGTCGGAGCGGAAGAAAGCAAAGCGGACAGCGGGCTAACGCGCCGCGCTTGGCGGCGCCAAAGAACCCGGCGCCCGCCGAATTCGGCGAAACGAACGTTGAGCGAACCGAAGCCCAAGCGGCGCGGCCCAACGCGGCGCGCGCAGCGGGAGCGATGCGCGCGTCGCGCGCGGATTCACGGCGCTCACGGGATCGCCCGGCCGACCGGGCGCGCGGATTTCCCCGAGGCTCGGAAAAAAAATTCGGGCCCATAAAATGGGCCCCGCCTCGCCTAGCTGGTCATAACGTATAATTCAAAGATGTTAGCAAGCGAACAAACCCGACAAACGTTCGGCGGTCGGCGGCCGGCGGCCTTGGGCCCTTCGGCGATTCGACGCGCGGTTGGCTAGAGCACAGGTTATGTTTTTGTTTTCGAAATCGAGCAAAGCCCTTATGCGCAAATACACGATGATGATCGTCGACGACTCGAAAATCATCCGCAACAGGATCGAGCGTTGCTTCAGCAAAACTGAATTCGAGATCGTCGCGACGGCAACCAACGGGGCGGAAGCGGTCGAGATGTACAAGAAACGCAACCCCGATGTGGTCACGATGGATTTGACGATGCCGGGCGTCGACGGCTTGGAGTGCATCTCGCGCATCAAGGCCGTGGATCCCTTGGCCAACATTCTCGTGGTCTCGGCGCTGTCCGACACCGCCACGGGCTTGGACGCTTTGCGCCGCGGCGCCCGAGGTTTCATCTGCAAGCCCTTCACCGACGAACAATTGATTCGCTCGTTGTCGCACGTGGTCGAAAACAGCCTCAAAAAACAATGACGCCCGCAACGGACCGGCGCCGCTTCAAAAAGGCGCCGGAGCCGCGTTTTGCGCCCCCCGGGGGGCGCTTCCGGCTCGGGCGTTTCCCGACCGTTCCGGCTTCCCGCCCGGGCGCGTTTTGGCGCGCGGCCCTTTGCAGCCCCGCTCAACCGCCCCTCCCCCGCTTTTTTTGTTTTGCGGCGTTTCCCCTCGGGCGGCGTCGGCGCCGGCCTCGAGCGCGCATCCCGAATCGCGCCCGGCGCGGCCAAGCTTGATCGTTCCAAGGCGCGCCATTCCAACCGCGCCGTTCGAGCCCGAATCGCTCAATCGCGCCGCGCCGACCGGCGCCGCGCCCGATCCCCCGCTTCATCGAAACCCGACTTTCCAAAAGCGCGCCCAAGCCGCGCGGCGGCCAAGACGCGCGCCCCGGAAGCCGTCATTCCCGCGTTCGGCCTTCCGTTTCGCGCGCGCCCATGGCGCAAAACGTTTTACTCGGCGGGGGAATGTCGAGGGAAAGAGGAGACCCGAGGATCAATCCTGCGCGGGCCCAGCGCCGGAGCTCGATCCTGCTTGGCTTGGGCCTTCCGGCGGCCCGCGACGAAGCCCGATGGGCGCGTCACCGCCCTTCATGCGTCTCCGTGTCGCCGCCGGCTTCGTTTGGCTTGTCGGCGCCGCGCCGCTCAGCGCCCATGGTGGCCGAGGCGCCGTACAAAGACGCGTCTTCGCTTCGGGCGCCGGCGCCGGCGCCCGAAACGCCCGATTCGGCCGTCAAGCCCTTGGCCGCCTCTTGCGCCTTGGCCCGCTTTTCGCGGATGCGCTCGCGGATGGCGCGGCCCGTCGCGCTCGCCTGCAAATCTTGGGCGGCCTCAACCGCCATTTCGGCCAGCCGACGCGGATCGGCCAAGCAGTCGGACGGCACGCCGCGGACGCTTTTGACGCCCGTGAGCGTCATCGCCACGCGCAGCTCGTTGGCGACCAAATCGATCATGTTTTCCACGCCCTTGCGGCCACCCGCGGCCAAGGCGTAAACGTACAGCCGCCCGACCATGGCGGCGTCGGCGCCCAAGGCCAGCATGCGCAGGACGTCCAAGCCGCCGCGCACCCCCGAGTCGGCCAGCACGGCGACGTCGCCGTTGACGGCTTGGGCGATGGCGGGCAGCGCGTCGCATGTCGCGGGGACGCCATCCAGCTGCCGTCCGCCGTGGTTGGACACAACCACGCCGTCGGCCCCGAAGCGCACCGCATCCTTGGCGTCGAAGGGATCGAGAATGCCCTTGATGATCATCGCCCCCGGCCAAAATTCGCGAATCCACTCCAAATCTTTCCAGCCGATCGACTGATCGAAGTTGCGCCCCACGTAGCCCATGTAGTCGGCCAAGCCCACCCGCTTGCCGAAGTAGCGCGTGAGGTTGCCCAAATCGTGCGGCCGGCCCCTGATTCCCACGTCGTAAGCCCAAAACGGATGCAACGCGGCTTGCATGATGCGCCGCGGCCACACGAACGGGCCGCTCATGCCGGAATGGGCGTCGCGGTAGCGGGCGCCGGGAAGGGGCGTGTCGACGGTGAACACCAAAGTCGAGCAGCCCGCCGCCAAAGCGCGCGACAGAACGTTTTTCATGAAGCCCCGGTCTTTGAGCACGTACAGCTGAAACCACATCGGCCGCGACGAAAAGGGCGCGACCTCCTCGATGGGGCAGAGCGAAACGCTGGACAGCGTGAACGGCACGCCTTTGGCCGAGGCCGCGGCCGCCGCCTGCGTTTCGCCGCGCCGGCGGTACATGCCCGTGAGCCCAACGGGAGACAGGCCCAAGGGCAGCGACATTTTTTCGCCGAACAGCTCAAGCGTCGTGTCCAGCCCGTCCATGTCGCGCAGGATGCGCTGGCGCAAGGGGGTCGCGCGCAGCCGCTCGACGTTGTTGCGCGCCGTCGTCTCTTCATTCGCCGCCCCGTCGATGTAGTGGAACAAGAAAGGCGGCAAAAAGCGCTTCGCCGCTTTGCGATAATCCGAAGGAGATGAAATCACCATGTCCGACCCTTTCGCGGTTGTTGCCGGCGCGCCGCGCCGGCCGCGCGGGGCCCGATCCGTTGGCCGGGCCAAGCCCCGCGGCCGAAGCTCCAATCAGCCGAAGCCCCCGAGCCGCGCGCCGAACCCCGGGCGGCGCCCCAACCCATCGGCGCGGTTTTCCGGCGCACCGCCCGATCCGGATCCGGCGCCGAGCCCCCAAAGCCCCAATCGCCACGCGCCGGAACAGGTCCCGGACGAAACCCGGCAAGGCGCGCGGCGCAGACGCAACGCCGGCGCGCCATCGGGCCTCGCCGTTGGGGAAAAACATAAAAAAAGCCGTTTCCCGACGGAAACGGCTTTTTTCAAAATCGCTTTCGGCGTCAAGCCAAAGCCGCCGCCCAGAAAGCCCCGAACTCTCGGGTTAGGCCTTTCTGATCTTGGAGGCTTGCTTGCCCTTCTGACCGTCGGTCACCTCGAAAGTGACGCGCTGTCCCTCTTTGAGAGACTTGTAACCATCCATCTCGATCGCGGAGAAGTGGGCGAACAAATCCTCGCCACCCTCGTCGGGGGTAATGAAACCATAACCCTTGGAATCATTGAACCACTTAACAGTACCCGTTGCCATGAAACTTCCTAAATATAAAGACTTTGTTGAAATGGAACATCGCAAAAACAACTGAGCAATACCCGCCAAAACCCCGGCGCGGTACCGACGATCATTTCCTGCTCCACGGGGTGCATTATTCATTATCGGGCGCGCCTTAGTCAAGAAAAAACGCCCCCGAAAGGGAGATTTCGCGTCCTTCGCGCGTTCCGTGATCCTTGGCCCTGCGCGTTTGGCGCATAAAAACGCCGTTCAAAGAGCAACGTCCGGTTTTCTTTGCGGCGGGTCGCCGGCCGAAGCGCGGGCGCGCGAAGGCGGGCGCGCGACGGCGGGCGCGTCACCCGCGCCGTTCCCTCCCGACGATTCAGGCTTTCGCCTTGGCCACGGCTCTTTGCGAAAACACGGCGAAGCCGGAGCGCGAGAAGCGGAAAGCGAGAGAAAGAAACAAGCCCGGGCGAGGCGCCGATGCGCGGCGCCGAACAAGCGCGCGGAGGGGAAGGGAATGATTGGAAGAGCCGGAAAGGCTGGAAAGGTTGGAAGGAAAGAGGAAAGAGGAAGGAGGAAACAGAAGACGGGAAAAACGCGGCGCGCCGCGGCCGACCCACCGCCGCGCGCAACAGGGCGAGACGGAGCGATCCAAGGAACTTTTGCAGGCTTGGGGCGCCAAGCCTTTCCCCGTGATCAAGCTCAATTCGGTCGACGCCGCCCCGCGCGCCGCAGACGGCGGCCCGTCATGGCGCGCCGCCGGCTTTTTTGGCTTCCCCTTCCGGCGTCTTGGGGCAGAGCCGACCTTGGAAAGCGGACTGCGCTCTTCAAGGGGCCTCGCGCCAAACAGCGGGGAGCCAACTTTGGCTCAGCGCCAAGCGCTCGGCGCAGGATTCGGCCGACGTTTAGAATCCGTCTGTCGGCCCCATATTTGCCCAAGCCCGCGTCCGGCCTTAGG
The DNA here is from genome assembly GCA_905373555.1 of uncultured Francisella sp. Lineage (GTDB taxonomy): Bacteria > Pseudomonadota > Gammaproteobacteria > Burkholderiales > Neisseriaceae > CAJPTP01. Next base: position 7,890 of record CAJPTP010000036.1, read on the forward strand.
ATTGGGAATGCAAGGGGGGGGGGAGACGAGAGCGACAACGCGGCGCAAGCGGCTTGCGAGGCCGGCCCGGCGTCGCTTGAAGCCCGACCCGCGCCAAACCATCCGCCTAAGCGCGATCCGGCGCCTTGAGCTGGCCGCGAGCGGGATCGAACATGACCGGATCTCGCCCAACGCTTCAAGCCGGCGCGTCGCGCGGAGCGCGACTCGGGCTTGGGAGGCGGCCAAAGCTTCGGGCGAACGCGGCTTCCGGGCCCCCTCGCAAAGCGATCGGGGCCGACGCGCCGCGCCGCCCCCGCC
>CAJPTP010000037.1 GCA_905373555.1 uncultured Francisella sp.
ACAGGGAAAGGAGAGAGGAGGCCCAAGAAAAGGGCGGGCGCCTCAATCCCGAGTCGGGGCCTCGATGGTTTCAATCGTTTGATTGTGGTTGGTGAAGATGCAAATGTCGCCCGCGATCGACAGCGCTTTTTGGGCGATGTCTTTGGCGCCGAGGTCGGTGTTTTCCATTAGGGCCCGGGCGGCGGCGAGGGCAAACGAGCCGCCCGAGCCGATGGTGGCGATGCCGCCCTCGGGCTCGACCACGTCCCCGTTTCCCGTGAGGATGAGCGTCACTTCCGCGTCGGCGACGATGAGCATCGCCTCCAAGTTGCGCAGGTATTTGTCCATGCGCCAATCCTTGGCCAGCTCGATGGCCGACGCGGCGAGCTTGCCTTGGTGCTTTTGCAGCTTCGCCTCAAAGCGCTCCAACAGCGTGAACGCGTCGGCGGTGGCGCCCGCAAAGCCGCACAAGACTTTGTCGTTGTAAATTTTGCGCACCTTCTTGGCGGTGGATTTCATGACCATTGATTCGCCGAAGGTGACTTGGCCGTCGCCCGCGATGGCGACTTGGCTGTTTCTGCGCACGCACACGATCGTGGTGCCGTGAAATTGCTCCATGGCGTTCTCCCGCCCGGGCGCGGGCATTCGGCGCCGCTTCGGCCCGGGGCCGCGTTGTTTGTTTTTCGTCGCCGCAAAAAGGATCGGGCGGGCTCGCCTGCGCCGGCGGATCGCTTCGCTCCCCGTTCCCATCGCCCAACAGGCGCCTCGACATCCGCCTCAAACATGGGGCCCGAAAGGTCGGTTTCAAGGGCGCCGAAGCGCGGCGGAAGGGGCGCCCCGGCCCGCCGGGTCGACGGGGCGCCGGTCTGCCCGGCAACCTTGAGGAGGGCCGGCCGGACTGCCCGGTTGAGAAACGAGGCCCTTGGGATCTTGGGCCCCGCGCCGAGCGCCGGCGCTCGGGCGACCCAATGAACATAAGGCCATGCTACAATCCCGGCTTGCTTTGGGACACTGCGGCGGCCGCCGCAGTTTCGGCGCGCACGGCGCCGTCCCGTCGCGGCGCCCGCGCCTACCCCAAGCGGGCGCCCTTGCGCAATCGCCCCCGCCCAAGACGCGCCGGGCGCCTGCGTCCCGCCCCGAAACGGCGCCCTCGGCGCCGCCCGTTCCGCCTTCGCCTCCCTCCGCGCGGGGGATCCGCCGGCGCCGTTGGTTCGGCGCCGCGCCGGCAAAAAAAATTGAGGAAGAAAGACTATGACACAAAGAGTTGAGGCGTCCGGCCTGCAAATCGACAAGCATTTGAGCGATTTTGTCGAAAAAGAGATGCTGGTCGGCCATCCCAAGCTCAACGCGCAGTCCTTTTGGGAAGGCGCCGCCAAAATCATCGCCGAGTTCGCGCCGCGCAACCTTGCGCTGCTCAAAACGCGCGACGAGCTGCAGGCCAAGCTGGATCAATGGCATCGCAAGCATCCCGGGGCCAACCGCGGCTTGGAGGGCGAGTACCGCGAGTTCCTCCATTCCATCGGCTATTTGCGCGACGAGCCCGCCGACTTCGCCGTGGGCACCCAAAACGTCGACTTCGAGATCGCCGAGCAGGCGGGGCCGCAGTTGGTCGTGCCCATCACCAACGCCCGCTACGCCCTCAACGCCGCCAACGCCCGCTGGGGCTCCTTGTACGACGCCTTGTACGGCACCGACGCGATCGACAGGACGGGCGATTTGGCCCCGTCCAAGACCTACAACCCCAGGCGCGGGGAAAAGGTCATTGCGTTCGCCAAGCGCTTTTTGAACGACTCCATCCCCTTGGACGGCGGCGTCTACGAAGACGCGAAGCGCCTGTTCGTCAAGGACGGCGCGTTCGCCGCCGAGCTCAAGGATGGCCGGGTCGCGGGCTTGAGGGATCCGAGCCTGTTCGCGGGCTACACGGGCGATCCCGCTGAGCCTCGCTCCGTTTTGTTCCTCCACGGCGGGCTGCACTTCGACGTCTTGATCGACCGCTCGCATCCCATCGGCAAGCAAGACCCATCCGGCGTCAAAGACGTGATCATGGAGGCCGCCCTGACCTCGATCATGGACTTTGAGGACTCCATCGCCGCCGTCGACGGCGAGGACAAGGCGCTGGTTTATCGCAACTGGCTGGGCCTGATGAAGGGCGATTTGACGGCCGAGGTGAGCAAAGACGGCAAGACCTTCGTCCGCAAGCTCAACCCCGACCGCGAGTACAAGCGGCCCGACGGGACGCCGTTCAAGCTCGGCGGCCGCTCGCTGCTTTTTACCCGCAACGTGGGCCATCGCATGACCACGCCCGCCGTGTTGGACGCCTCGGGCGCCGAGGCGCCCGAGGGCGTGCTGGATTGCATTTTCACCGCCGCGATCGCCCATTTCGATTTGAGCCGCAAGGAAAACACCAACAGCCGGACGGGCTCGGTGTACGTCGTCAAGCCCAAGATGCACGGGCCGGACGAGGTCGAGTTCTCCAACGACCTGTTCGACGCCTGCGAGGACTTCGCGGGCTTGGCCCGCAACACCCTCAAAATCGGCGTGATGGACGAGGAGATGCGCACCTCGCTCAACCTCAAGGCTTGCATCGAGAAAGTCAAAGACCGAATCGTCTTCATCAACACGGGCTTCCTGGATCGCACGGGCGATGAGATCCATACGCTGATGGAATGCGGCCCCGTCGAGCGCAAGGCCAAGATGAAGCAAACCGCGTGGCTCAAAGCCTATGAGTTGAGCAACGTGCAAACGGGCTTGGCCTGCGATTTGCCGGGCAAAGCTCAGATCGGCAAGGGCATGTGGGCGATGCCGGATTTGATGGCGAAGATGCTGGCCGAAAAAATCGGCCATCCCAAGGCGGGCGCCACCACCGCGTGGGTGCCGTCGCCCACCGCGGCGACGCTGCATGCCATCCACTACCATCAAGTGGACGTGAAGAAGGTTCAGGCGCAGCTGCGCCGGCTTCCGCGCCGGGATTACGTCGAAGAGCTGTTGACCAAGCCCGTGATCGAGCATCCGAAGTGGACGGATGCGGAGATTCGGGAGGAAATCGAGAACAACTGCCAAGGCATCTTGGGCTATGTCGCGCGCTGGGTGGAGCAGGGCGTGGGCTGCTCGAAGGTGCCCGACATCCACAACGTGGCGCTGATGGAAGACCGGGCGACATGCCGCATTTCCAGCCAGCACGTCGCCAATTGGCTGCATCACGGCATTGTCGACGCCGCGATGGTCGAGGACGCCTTGCGCAAGATGGCCAAGGTCGTCGATGAGCAAAACAAGGGCGATGAAAACTACATCCCCATGTGCGGCCGCTTCGAGGAGTCGTGCGCCTTCCGCGCCGCCCGCGATTTGATCTTCAAGGGCGTCGAGGAGCCGTCGGGCTACACCGAGCCGACCTTGCACCATTGGCGCCTGGTGTTCAAAGCGCAAGGGCGCGCCTGATTCGGGTTGGGGCGCGTTGCGCGCGTCGGCTGCGGGTTGAGCCGCGCCGACAAAAAAAGCGAAGGCCGAGCCTTCGCTTTTTTTATTGTTTATGGCCCTTAACCGCTGTCTTGCCGCTTCGGCGGGTTGGCCGCCCGCGCCTTTTTTCGATCCTTGCGAATCGGCGGCGGCCCCGGGATCGTCGCCCGCCGAACGGCCAAGCGCAGGGCGCCCTCGTCGTTCAGCCCGCCTTGGCCGAGGCGGATTCGGGGGCGGCCTTCGCGCCGCGCCCGGATGCGTCGGCCCCTTCGCCCGGGCCCGGGTCGTCGGGGGCGCTGTTCGCCCAGCGTTGGGCGAGGTGGCCGCAAACCATCAATTGGATTTGGTGGAAGATCATCAGCGGCAGCAGGATGGGGCCGACTTGGGCGGCGGGGAACAGAACGTTGGCCATGGGCACGCCGTTGGCGAGGCTCTTTTTGGAGCCGCAAAAGACGATCGCGACGCGGTCGGCCCGGCCGAAGCCCAAGGCCCGAGACGCGAAGAGGTTGAACGACATGACGATCGCGAGCAAAACGCAGCTGAAAACCATCGCCGCGATCAGCTGCCCCGCGGGGTAGCGCGACCACAGCCCCTCGTTGACGGCGGCGCCGAAGGCCGAGTAGACGATGAGCAGGATGCAGCTTTGGTCGACGACGTTCACAAGCTTCGCGCGCCTTGCCATCCATTTGCCCGTGAGGGGGCGGCTCATGTGGCCGACGAAAAACGGCGCCAGCAGCTGAGCCGCGACTTTGAGGATCGAATCCAGCGGATCGGTCTCGCCTTGGGCCGAGAGCATGAGGCTCGCCAGCATGGGCGAGACGACCACGCCGATCAGGGTCGAGGCCGAGGCCGAGCAAACCGCCGCCGCGACGTTGCCCTTGGCGATCGAGGTGAAGGCGATGGCCGATTGCACCGTGGCGGGCAGGACGCACAAATAGACGAAGCCGCGCAGCGTCTCCTCGGACAAAAGCGAGCGCGGCAGCAGCCGCATCGCCTCGCCCAAAATCGGGAACAAAACGAAGGTCGAGAAAAACACCAGCAGGTGCAACCGCCAGTTCGAAAGGCCGCCCAGCAGCGCCCGGCGCGAGAGCTTGGCGCCGTGCATGAAAAACAGCAGCCCGATCGCGGCGACCGAAACCAGATTCAGCGAGTTCGCGAACGCGCCCGCGGGCGGCAGCAGGGTCGCCAAGACGACCATCGCCGCGATCCAAAACGTGAACGAGCCAAGAATTTTGTTGCCGGCCGCCGCGGCCGCCGCTTGGCGCAAGTTCGCCATCTTTTTCCTTTCCCCCGCCGCGTCCGCGCCCCGCCCGCGCTCGGCGCCGAAGCGGGGGCAAAAGCTTAGCGCAAAGCGCAAAGCGCTTGGCCTCGGCGAAGCTCGCCTCGCGGCCGGCGGGCGCCGCTCGGCGCCCGAGGTTTTGCGCCCATCGCCCAAAACCGGGTAAAATGCACGCTCATTTGACCGAGGGGAAAGGCTGTCTTCGCAACATGATCACTTTTCAGGACGTTATCTTCCGTCTGCAACAATACTGGGCGGAGCGGGGCTGCGCCGTGCTGCAGCCCTTCGACTTGGAGGTTGGGGCGGGCACCAGCCATCCCGCGACCTGCCTGCGCGCCTTGGGCCCCGAGCCGTGGCGCTGCGCCTACGCGCAGCCCTCGCGCCGGCCGAAGGACGGCCGCTACGGCGAAAACCCCAACCGCCTTCAGCGCTATTACCAATTTCAGGTGGCGCTCAAGCCCTCGCCCGACGACATCCAAGACCAATACTTGGGGTCGCTGCGGGCGCTGGGCGTCGATTTGTCGCGCCACGACGTGCGCTTTGTCGAGGACGACTGGGAAAACCCGACCTTGGGCGCTTGGGGCTTGGGCTGGGAGGTGTGGCTCGACGGCATGGAGGTGACGCAGTTCACCTATTTCCAGCAAGTCGGCGGCGTCGACTGCCACCCGGTGCTGGGCGAGATCACCTACGGGGTGGAGCGCTTGGCGATGTACCTGCAGGGCAAGGAAAACGTCTTTGACTTGGTGTGGGTCGAGCGCCCCGACGGCGACAACCTGACCTACGGCGACGTCTATCGCCAAAACGAGGTCGAGCAGTCGAGCTACAACTTCGAGCACGCCAACGTCGAGCTGCTGCTGCGCATGTTCAACGACTTCGAGGCCGAGGCCAAGCGCATTTTGGCGATCAAGGAGGCCGACATGGCGCTGCCCGCCTACGAGCTCGCGCTCAAATGCGGCCACGCGTTCAACCTGCTTGACGCCCGCGGCGCCATCTCCGTCACCGAGCGCGCCAACTACATCGGCCGCATTCGCGCCCTTAGCCGCCAGGTTTGCCGCAAGTACGTCGAAAGCCGGGAAGCCTTGGGCTTCCCGCTGCTGCGCGCCGCCAAGGCCGGCGCGGCGGCCTAAGCCCGGGCGCCCGGGCCTCAAGCGGCCCCAAAAGGGCGCTTGGGGCCGCCAACCGCAACCCGTCGGGCTTAAGCCCTCGCGGCGGGACGGGTTCGGCCCGAAAGCCTCTTTCGCGCCGGTGTCACATTGCGCGCGGGCCGCAAGGCCCGCGCAGGGCGGCCTGCCGCCGGAAAGACGCATTCCCATGCCAACACAAAGTTTGCTCGTTGAGCTTTTGACCGAAGAATTGCCTCCCAAAGCCCTGAGGGGCTTGGGCGAAGCCTTTGCGGGCGAAATCGTTCGCGGCCTGTCCGACGCCAAGTTCGTCTCGCGCGAGGCGCAGTTTGAGTTTTTCGCGACCCCAAGGCGCTTGGCCGCCCTGATTCGCGGCGTGTCCGAGCAGCCCAAGCGCTCGGCGTCGATGCGCAAAGGCCCGTCGGTCAAAAGCGGCCTCGACGCCGAGGGCAAGCCCACCAAGGCGCTGGAAGGCTTCCTGCGCGCCAACGGCGTGAGCTTCGCCGATTTGAAGCGCCAAGGCGAAGGCAAAAAAGAGTTCTTCTATTTCGAGGCCGAGGCCGAGGCCCAATCGCTGCCGGACGCCTTGGAGGCGGCCGCGAAGGAGGCGGCGCGCAAGCTGCCCGTCCCCAAGCTCATGCGCTGGGGCGATCGGGTGCATTACTTCGCGCGCCCGGTGCACGGCCTGGTTGCGATGCTGGGCGACAAAGTTTTGCCCGTGAGCCTGTTCGGCTTTGAGGCGTCCAACGTCACCCGCGGCCATCGCTTCCTGTCGCAAGGCGACGTCGCGATCCCCGACGCCGAGAGCTACGCCCGGGTCTTGCGCGAGCAAGGGCGCGTCGTGGTCTCGTTCGACGAGCGCTTGGAGGAGATCCGCGCGCAGGTTGAGCGCCTCGCGCAGCCGCTCGGCGCCTCGCCCGCGGCCGACGAATCGCTGTACGAGGAGGTCGCCGCCTTGGTCGAGTGGCCCAAGGCGCTGGTCGGAACCTTCGAGGAGCACTTCCTGGGCGTGCCGCAGGAGTGCCTGATCCTCACGATGCAGCAAAACCAGAAGTATTTCCCCTTGGTCGACGCGCAAGGCAAGCTCATCAACAAGTTCGTGGTGGTCTCGAACATGGAGATCGCCGACGGCGACTACGGCAACATCGTCAAAGGCAACGAGCGCGTGCTGCGGGCCCGCTTGTCCGACGCGGCGTTTTTCTACGAGCAAGACTCCAAGGCGACGTTGGAGTCGCGCCTGCCCAAGCTCGAGGGCATCGTTTACCAAAACAAGATCGGCTCTCTGCGCGAGCGGGTGACGAGATTGGTGGCCTTGGCCAGCGAGATCGCGCGGCTCACGGGCGCCGACGCGGCGCTGTGCGAGCGCGCCGCGCTGCTGTCCAAGTGCGACCTCGTGACCGACATGGTGGGCGAGTTTCCCGAGCTGCAGGGGCAGATGGGCTACCGCTACGCCTTGTTGGACAAAGAAAGCTCGATCGTGGCCCAAGCGATCGGCCAACAGTACATGCCCCGCTTCGCCCAAGACGAGCTGCCTCAAGACCCCGTCGCCGTCGCCGTGTCCCTGGCCGACAAAATCGAGGCGCTGGTCGGGATTTTCGGGGTGGGCATGGCGCCCACGGGCGACAAAGACCCCTTTGCGCTGCGCCGCGCCGCCTTGGGCGCGATTCGCATGCTGCTGGGCCTCGACGTCGACGTCCCGGCGCTGCTGCGCTTTGCCCAAAAGCTCTTCCCCGAGGGCGCGCTGTCCGACTCCGCGGCCGAGGAGGTGTACGACTTCATGCTCCAAAGGCTGTCGGTGATGCAGCAGCAGAATTTCCCGCGCGACGTCGTGGCGGCCGCCTTGGACGTGCGCCCCGCCGAATTCAAGTCGCTGCCCTCCAAGCTTGCCGCCTTGGCGGTGTTCCGCGGCTTGCCCGAGGCCGGGGCGCTGTCGGCGGCGAACAAGCGCGTGGCCAATTTGCTCAAAAAGGCCGACGCGCCGCTGGCGGACGTGGATGAGAGCCTGTTTGAGACCGAGCAGGAGAAACAACTGCTAATCGCCGTGCGCGAGCTCACGCGCGACGTGCGCGCGATCGCGCTGGAGAAGGATTACGAAAAGGCCCTGCGCCGCTTGGCGCAGATCAAGCCGGCGGTCGACGCCTTTTTCGACGGCGTGATGGTTTTGGCCGACGACCCCAAGGCGCGGCAAAATCGCCTCAACCTGTTGGGCTTGCTCAACGGGGAGCTCAACCGCGGCGCCAATATCGGCCTGCTGGAGCCGGAGGGCGCGGAGACGGCCGCTTAGCCGAAGAGCGGGTTCGGGGGCGACCCGGCCGGGAATGCCCTCAACCCGGGCCGCCGATTTCAAGCC
>CAJPTP010000038.1 GCA_905373555.1 uncultured Francisella sp.
GCCCGGCCCGGGGCCGCGCTAGAATCGCGCCACCTTGGGCGAGCGCACCGGCCTAAGCAGAAACCCTCGGCGCTTGGATGCGCCCTTCGCGCGCCATTTGCATGGAACTGAAATGAAAAACTCCGAAAACGACTACACCCGGCCCTCGCCCTTCGACGCGGCCGGCCCCTCATCCGCCCCGCCGGCCGGATCGGGCGCCCGGAGCCAAACCGGCTCCTGGGAGCGCGAGGTGATCGAAAAGCTGCTGCTGGAGGTCTACCGCGAGCGGCGCAACCGGCGCGCGTGGCGTTGGCTGATCGCCATCGTCGTCGCGGTGGCGGTCGCGGGGGCGATGCTCTCGAACGAAGCCGGCTCCGCCTTGGGCGAGCACACGGCGGTGGTTCGGCTGCAGGGGGTCATCGCCTCGAACAACGACACCGCGGCCAACCTCATCGCGGGCTTGGAGCAGGCTTACGCAAGCAAGGGCGTCAAGGCGATCCTGATCGACGCCAACAGCCCGGGCGGCTCGCCCGTGGAGTCCGACGTCGCCTACGAAGAGATCATGCGCCTGAAAAAGGCCCACCCGAAGGTGCCGCTGTACGCCGTCGCGGGCGACGTGTGCGCATCCGGCTGCTACTACATCGTCTCGGCGGCCGACAAGATTTACGCCAACCCATCCAGCATCGTGGGCAGCATCGGCGTGATTTACAGCAACTTCGGCTTCACGGGCCTGATGGGCAAATGGGGGGTCGAGCGGCGGCTGAAGACCGCGGGGCGCAACAAAGGCATGGGCGATCCGTTCTCGCCCGAGACCGAAGAGGCCAACGCCGTGATCGACAAGCTGCTGCAAGACTCGCACAAGGTCTTCATCGACCGGGTCAAGGCCGGGCGCAAAGACAGGCTCAAGTGGCAAGGCGACGACCAAATCTTCAGCGGCCGCATCTACTCGGGGATCGAAGGCAAAGAGGTCGGGCTGATCGACGATTTCGGCAGCCTGCAGTCGGTCGCGCGCGACGTCGTGAAGGCCGAGAAGCTGGTCGATTACACCGCGATCGACTACCGCTCCAGGCTGCTTCGGTCCTTGGGCTCGGAGTTCAAGGGCGCCTTGCAAGAAACTTTCGAACAGGGCGGCGAGCTGCGCTAAGCGCCAAGCCGCCGAGCCCACAGCGCGCAAACCCAGCCCCGCTTTGGCCTTGCGCGCGCCAAAGGAGAAAACGATGTCCAACCCGGATTGCCTGTTTTGCAAAATCGCGGCCAAGGAAGTGCCCTCGACCATCGTCAGCGAAGATGACGACATCCTCGTGTTCAAGGATCTGTACCCTTCCGCCCCCGTCCATTTGCTTGTGATCCCCAAAAAGCACATCTCGTCGCTGTTCGACCTGACCGACGAGGATGAGGCGCTGATGGGCAAGATCGTGCGCGCCCTGCCCAAGCTTGCCAAAGAGCACGGCTTGGATCGCGGCTTCAAGACGCAGATCAACACCGGCAAAGGCGGAGGCCAAGAAGTGATGCACATCCACTTCCACCTCATGGGCCGCCCCTAACCCCCGCCCAAAAAAGCGCAAGCGAAAAAAGATCCAACGCAAAAAGGCGAGCTTCGGCTCGCCTTTTTTTTTGGGCCCGGCGCGCCGCCCGCCCAAGAAGCCGGCGGCGCGCCTTAGTCGCAGGGATCGACGTTGATCGCCCACACCACCGAGCGGTTTTTTTCGCCCAGCCGCTCCATTTCCCCCTTCACGACCGCAATGGCCTTGTGCAGATCCGAGCGCTTGGGGCCCTCGATCCACAGCAGCGCCCTTTCTTTGCCCTTGAGCCTTTGCAGCCAATGCGCGACGGGGCCGGAAAGGGACGCGTCGATGGGCGCGTTTTGGCTTTGCGCCATTTTGCCCAAGCGCGCTTGGGCGCGCTCGCGGACGGTTTGCAAAAACCCCTCGGCCGTCTCGTAGTCGTCGGCGTCGGCCCGGGCGTAGGCCGCATGCCCGCACGGCGGGATCCCGTATTTTTCGCGCTCCTCAAGCTCGCTTCGCGCAAAGCCCTCGTAGTCGCGCCGCGCCACGAAGTCGTACAGCAGGTTTTCGGGCTCGCGCGTCTGGATCACGGCCACGCCCCGCTTGCCCTTGCGCCGGCCCGCCCGGCCCGCGACTTGGCATAAGGTCGAAAACAGATTCTCCTTGGCCCGAAGGCTCGCCCCATGCAGGCCCGAATCCGCCCCCGCGACCACGACCAAGCTCAAGTTGTCGAAGTCATGGCCTTTGGCCAGCATCTGCGTGCCCACCAGCACGTCGATTTCGCCTTTGTTGGCCTGCCTGTAGATTTCCTCCCACGCCCCCTTGCCCGACGCCGTGTCCGCGTCGACGCGGACGACCCGGGCCTCGGGGATCGCCTCGCGCACCGCGAGCTCCGCCTTTTGCGTGCCGTCGCCCAAAGGCGCGAGCTCGTCGGAGCCGCAGCGCGGGCAAAAGCGGGGGATCTCGGTTTCGTAGCCGCAATGGTGGCAGCGCAGGCAGCGGTCTTGCAGGTGAAGCACCAAGGCGCCCGAGCAGTCGGGGCAGCCGACGGCCTGCATGCAATCCATGCAGCGGTAGGCGGGCGCGTAGCCGCGCCGGTTGATGAACACCAGCGACAGGTCGCCGCGCTCGAAGTTTTCGCGCAACAGCGCGAGCGAGCGCTCGCTTAGGCCCCGGTTGAGCCGCATGCCCTTCATGTCCTGCAGCTCGATCTCGGGCAGGGCCGAGTCGTTGGCGCGCCGGGTCAGCCGCAGCAGGGCGTAGCGCCCGTCCAAGGCGTTTTTGTAGCTTTCCATGCTCGGCGTGGCCGAGCCCAGCACCACGGGGCAGTCGCGCTGGCGTGCCGCCCACACGGCCAAGTCGCGCGCGTTGTACTTCAGCCCATCCTCTTGCTTGTACGACCGGTCGTGCTCCTCGTCCACGACGATCAGGCCCAGGTTGGGCATCGGGGTGAACACCGACAGGCGCGTGCCCACGACCAACCCGGCCTCGCCCCGGCTTGCCCGACCAAACGCCGCCAAACGCTCCGAGGCGGAGGCGGCGCTGTGGGCCACGACGCAATCGACTCCGGGAAAGCGCCGGCGCAGGCGGTCCATCAGCTGCGGGGTGAGGTTGATCTCGGGCACCAAAAACAGAGCCTGCTTGCCCCGATTCAGCGCATCGGCCATCGCCTCCATGTACACCTCGGTTTTGCCGCTGCCTGTCACGCCCAGCAGCAAAAACGCCGCGAAGCCGCCCAAGGCGGAGCGAATCGCCGCGCGCGCGGCGCTTTGCTCCTCGTTGAGCCTCACGCGCGCGGGCCCCGGTTCCGGCGCGGCCGCAACCGCGGCCGCCGCCTCGGCCTCCGACGAAGCCCGGGGCGATGCCGCGATCCCGCCGCCGCGCGCGCGTTTGGTTTCGCCCCCCTCGACCGAGACGGCCTCTTCTTGCCCAAACAGGCCCGGGCTCTTGGGCGCCGAGGCGGCTTTCCCGCGATCCTCGGCAAAGCGCGCCGTCTCCATGCGCCGGGCGCGCCGCCGCTCCTCTTCGGTCGGGGCCCGAAGCTCGCGCCGATCGCGCAGGTTCGCCAAAAAGGGCATGCACGAGGGATCGATCGCCAGCGCCTCGGCGACGGTCGTCGGCCCTTGGGCCAAACGCCTGCGCAGGCGCCGGCGCCCCGATCGGGCGGCCAGCTCCATCCGCCCTTTTCCGGTGAGCTCCCACATCTCCCGCCCCAGGCATTCGCGCCGCTCCTTGGCGCTTTTCGCCTTCTTGCGGGCAATCCCCAAAGCCGCCCACGACCGCAGCAAAGCCGGGCCGTCTTGGCACAGCTTTTCGGCGGCGGACGGCTCGACGAAGCCCTCCCGCAGCGCCGAGACCAGCGCCAAAAAGCCCTTGTCCTTGGCCAAGGCGGGGGTGATGTACAAATCCAAGGCTTGGGCGAACCGTCTTTTGGTTCGGCCGCCCCGAATCGCGCCGCCTTGGGCGCAGGGCCGCCGCAGCGCGCCCGCTTGATCCGCGCGCGCCTTCAGCGCCTCGCGCGGGTCGTCGCCTTTCAGGCTCGGCGCCGCCGCGGTTTCGGCCGCGGTTTTGAGCGCGCAATCGACCGCGCAATCCGCCGCAAAGCCGGCCTCAACCCCGTCCTCCAAACCCGCCGCGGGCACGGTTTTTGGCGCGGCGGGCTGCGCGCGCTCCGCCTCGGGCGCCGCTTGCCTCAACCCTTTGGGCTCGGATCGGGCGTAGGGCGAGACGCCGGGCAACGGCTCATCCCCGCCGCCGCCCACCGCAGCCTGCAGCCAACCCGGGGGCCGGCCCTCGGGGGCGGCCAGGCGCGCCGCCTCGCGGGAAATCGAGCGCAGAAAATTGTCGTTGAGGGTCTTCTTGCCCAAGGCGGTGAGCCCGTAGACGACATCCTCGGGGGCGTCCGGGCCCGCTTTGCGCGCCCAGCCCTCGCTTTGCCATTTGGCCAAGCGCGAGCGCGCGAGGCGCGACGCCGCCAACGCCTCGGCCAAGCTCACGCCTTGGCCCGGGCGATCTTGCCGCAGCAAGAGCTCGGCCAAGGCCCACCCCGAGTCTGCGGCCGCCTCGGCCGCCATGCGCTCGCGCGCCTTGGGGCCCAGGACAATCGCGTCGCGGCGCGCCAAAGGTTGAGGCAGGGGCCGAGGGATGGAGTAGGCGGAGGGCAGGCCGGTGAACACCGTCGGCCCCAAATCATGGTGATAGTAGGACGCGACCAGCTCAACGAAGTTGCGCCAAAAGGCGGGCAGGCGGCCCTCGCCCTCGAAGACGCGCTCGACGGGCTTGACCTTGCCCGGGTCGATCCCGGGGGCGTCCAGTCTGCGCCAAGCGACGCCCGCCAAAGTCTTGCCCCGCAGCCGCACCGCCACGCGCGAACCGATGGGGATCGGCGACGGCGAGGAGTACACGGGCAAGGAGAAGCGATTGACGTCGATGGCGATCTCGTAAAAGTAAGTCACGCGCGCTCCGGCTCGCCGCCGCGCCCGCCCGGGCGGAACGCCAAGAGCGGGGCGCGGAGCCGACGAAACAAAAAGACGGGAGGGGAGGAAGCAAGAAAAAGGAAAGATGAAAAAGCCCCCGGCGTCGGGCGCCCCCAAGGCGCCTCACCGGCCGCGGGGGCCGATCGGGCCTTCGCCCCGCGCGGGGCCTTGGGGATCCTCGGGGTCTTTGGGAGATTCGATGGATTCGATGAATTCGGGGGCCCAAGGGAACCCGAGGCCTTCGGGGCATTCGGGGCCCTCGGGAACGGCGCCGGGATCGGGGTCGGGCGCGGCGCCCAAGCGAACGGGGCCGGCGCCGAGAGGGCGCATGGCGTTGCCGCTCAACGCGCCGTCGCGGCTTTGCCAAGCCAAGGCGCCGCCCCGCTTCGCTTCGCGGCCGTCGGGCTTGTCCGGCCCCTTGACGGCCTCTTCCGAGGCCAAGTCGCGCGCCTTGCCCTTGCGGCCCCACCATCTGCGCTTGGCGCGGCCTTGGGGGCGGTCGAACTCGACCTTCCCGTCCCGCATCGAGTCGATGAATTGCTGAAGGCTCATGTTCAGGCCCATGACCAAGGGGGTGAGCCGCGCCGCCAATTCGGCGGCGACGGGGTTGCGCCGGTTGGGGTCGGATGGGCGGTAGACAAACTGCTCGAACAGCTCATCCAAGTAGATGCGGTCGGCGTCTTTGAGCAGCGCATAGCCCCGGTCGCTTTCGACGATGTAGCCCAACGCCATGAGCTTGGCCAAAATATTGCCCAAATCGTCGAAGCCGATGTTCATGTAGTTGGGAAACTGCGCCACCGAGATCAGCCGGCCCTCGATCTGCGCCTCGCGCAACAGGCACAGCGAATACACCACCTGATCGTACAGCGGGTCGCGCGCGAAATGGCGGCGAAAGCCCTCGCCCTTCCAGTGCGACAGCGACGCGGTGAACACCGCCCCCATCAAAATCACCAGCCACAGGCAATAAATCCACACCAAAAACAGGGGAACGGCGGCGAAGGCGCCGTAGACGAACTCGTAGCCGTTGAAGTTTTTGACGTACACGCCAAAAAGCCGACGCAGCGCCTCGAAGGAAAAGCCCGAAAGCATGCCGCCGAACAAGGCGTGGCGCATGGGCACGTAAACGCAGGGCACCAGACGAAACATCGCCGCGGCGGCCAAGCCCGCCAAAAACCCCGTGGACAAGAAATACAGCGCGCTCGTGGCGAAGGGGTAGTCGATCGAAAAGTTCGTGGGCTTGACCGCCAAAGAGAACGTGGCGCTGGCCAAAAGCACGACGACGGGCCCCAGAGTCAGCGTCGTCCAGTACACCAAAAGGCGAAACAGCAAGGGGCGGCGCTGCTTGGAGTTCCAAATCGAGTTGAAGGTTTGCTCGATGGTGTACATCAGCATGATCGACGTCGCGAACAGCATGGCGCCGCCGATGGCGGTGAGCTTGCCCGCCTTGTCCACGAACTCTTGGATGTACTCCTTGACCGCGGTCGCCCCGTCGGGCAGCAGGAAGGCCGACAGCTCATCGTAAATGTTGTCGGTCAGCCGGCCGAACATCGGGAAGGCGCGCACCAGCACCAAAGCGACGGTCAGAAACGGCACCATCGCCAACAAAGTGGTGTAGGTCAGGCTCGAGGCGACGCGGGTGATGCGAAAGTCCATCATCCGCCTGTACTGGAAAAAGGCGAACGCCAAATATTTGTTGGCGGCAAAAGTCCGCATCGCGGCGCGGATCATCCGCTTGAAGGTGCGCTCTTTTTTCAGATCCAGCATCGGTCGCCCCCGCCTTTGGGTTGGCGCGGCGCCCGCCGATCGGGCGCCCGCCGCGCCGCCTGCGCCTCGGGCGCCGGATCCGGCCGGCGCTTGAGGCGCAGCGTCAATGTTAACGCAAGCGCCCGGCCTTCCCGGGCCAAGGCGCCGCCGAGGCGAATCGGCCGCGCCGAATTCGGCGCAAAATTGCGCCCCGCCGAACGCCCAACGCCCCGGCGTTCCGTGACGCCCTGCGCTTTGTTGTAAAATGGGCGCTTGGCCCAAAAGGCGGAGCGGGCTTTTCCGCAAGGTTGCGCCAATCCCCGCCGGGGACGGCCGACATTCGGCGCGCCGGCGGCGCGCTTTGTCATTTCAAAGGCTCTTGGCTTGGGCGCCGCGCGCCCAAGCGCCGCCCGCCGATCCTTCGGCGGATCGGGGCTTCAAGCCAAGCGCATGGCCGACGGCTTTCGGCCTGAAGGAGCGAGTTATGTCCATGTCAGACAAGGACGGAAAGATTTGGTACGACGGCAAGCTCGTCGATTGGAGAGACGCCACCACGCACGTGCTGACCCACACGCTGCACTACGGCATGGGCGTGTTCGAGGGCGTGCGGGCCTACAAGACCGACAAAGGCCCCGCTGTGTTCCGCCTCAAAGACCACAACGACCGCTTCTTCAACTCCGCCAAGATCGTGGGCATCAAGCTGCCCTACGACAAAAAGACCATCGCCCAAGCCTATTTCGACGTGCTGAAGGCCAACAAGCTCGAGTCGTGCTACTTCCGCCCGATGGCCTTCTACGGCTCCTCGAAGCTCGGCGTCGCGCCCGACCGCGACGACGTTCACGTCATCGTCGCGGCGTGGGAATGGGGCGCCTATCTTGGGGCCGAGGGCATGAGAAAGGGCATCTCCGTCAAGGTCTCCTCCTTCACCCGACACCATCCCAACGTCATCATGTGCAAGGCCAAGGCCAACGGCAACTACCTCAACTCGATCATGGCCAACCAAGAGGCCACGAGCTGCGGCTTCGACGAGGCGGTCATGCTCGACTGCCAAGGCTACGTCGCCGAGGGCTCGGGCGAGAACCTATTCACCGCGCGCGACGGCAAGCTGTACACCCCGACCCTCACCGTCGCGTTGGACGGCATCACGCGGCGCACCGTCATGAGCCTGGCCCAAGACATGGGCGTCGAGGTGATCGAGAAGCAAATGACCCGCGACGAGCTGTACATCGCGGACGAAGTGTTCTTCTGCGGCACCGCCGCCGAAATCACCCCCATCCGCGCCGTGGACAAGATCCAAATCGGATCCGGCTCCAGGGGCCCGATCACCGAGGAAATCCAGAAGCGCTACTTCGACGTCGCCAACGGCAAGAACCCCAAGTACGCGCAGTGGAATGCCTACAGCGCCGACAACGCCTAAGCCGGGCGTTTCGAGGGCGCCCTCCCCCC
>CAJPTP010000039.1 GCA_905373555.1 uncultured Francisella sp.
AGTGAAAGGGGGCGCCGGCTGGCGTCGGCATCAACACTTCTCGCATACATTCCCTAAAAAATAAAGGGGATGTATGAGAGAAGTGTTGATATAAAAACACTATGAAATCATGGCACAACTGCTTCCCCGGCTGTCGTATTGCACCAGCTTGAAGAAAGGCAATCCAGACCTTCAAGGGTCACTTGAGAGCTTTGCTTTTGATTTTTCAAAACCAGTGCAAACAAATCCGACAGGAGATGGCATCAACACTTCTCGCTAACTTTCCCAAAATAAAAAACAAAGGCGCCAAGAAGGGCGGAGCGCCAAGAAACCGGGCCCGGCGCCCGGCGCCCGAAGCGCGGCGTTCGATCCGCCTTGCTATCTCGCCTTGGGAACGGGCGCCGCGCCGGGTTTCGAGCGCATGCCCACGCCCGCCGCGACGCACGCGATCAGCTGAACGCACACCAAAGAGCCGACCACGGCCTTCCATTCCCCCGCGACGAAGGCGTAACCGCACACCCAAGCGCTGATGGAGCCGCCGAGATAATAAAACATGTTGTACAGGCCCGTCGCGAGCGAGCGGCCCTCGGCGATATGGGCGCCCAAAAAGCTCACGGTGGTCGTTTGCGTGACAAAGACGCCCGTGCACATCATCGCCAAGCCCAGCACCACGACGGGGGCGGATGGGATCAGCGTGGCCGCCATGCCCAGCGAAGAGGACGCCAAAGCCCAAATCACCGCGCCATTGTATCCCACCCGGCGAATCAATCCCGCCGCGACGGGGGCGATGAACACCCCGATCAAATACACGACGAAAATGTTCGCCAAGCCGGCCGGGCCCATGCCAAAGGGCGGCCTGGACAAGTGGATGTTGACGTAGGTGAAGCATCCCACCAGCGAAAACAGAATGCAAAACCCCACCGCGCACGACGTCAGGATGTCTTTGTTGCGCAGATGCCGACCCAGCAGCCCCAATGCATGGCGCACGTTGCGGTCGGCCTTGAAGCGCTTGGAGGCGGGCAGGCGCGCGAACACGATCGCCGAGGCGGCCAGATTCATCGCCGCCATCAACAGATACGCCGAACGCCAAGTGAACAGGCTCGCCAAGTGGCCGACGATGAAGCGGCCCAAAAAGCCGCCCATGATCGTGCCCGAGATGTAAAAGCCCATCACCCGGGCCATCGTTCGGCCCGCGAACTCCTCGGCGATGTAGGCCATCGCGACCACGGAAATGCCGGGAACCACCAAGCCTTGGAAAAAGCGAAAGACGATCACCTGCTCAATGCTTTGCGCGAAAAAGATCAAGCCCGTGGGAACGCTAAGGAAAAACACCGAAAAAATGATGATCCCCTTGCGCCCGAAGGCGTCGGACACCATGCCCATAAACGGCGACGCCAAGGCCACCGCGAGCACGGTCGCCCCCACGGCCGCCCCCGCCCGCACGGGCGAGGCGCCCAAGTCGGACATCAAAAGCGGCATGATCGACTGCACGGAATAAACATTGATGAAAGCCGAGACGCCGACCAAAAAACACACGATCAGCACGGCCAAAGTCGGGTCGTCGCGCCCGATCGGGGCTCTTGGGCCTTGATTGTTTTCACGCCGCGATTCGGCGTTTGCGTCCGCCATCGTTTTTTGTCCTTGAATAAAAGCGGGGTCGAGCCCGCCGCGCGCCGAAGCGCCGGGCCCGTCCGCCAGGCCGGGCCGGATTTGAGGCGAAAGCCCAAATTTGAGCCATCCGGGCCGTCATTTGCCTTTGAAGCCGGTCCGCTCGGCGCTTGGGGCCGGCCGGGGCTGCGCGGGGCCATGGCCCGGGGCGCCGCCCGAAGCGCCGGACGCGCCGGACGCGGGATCGGGCTTCAAAGCGGAGCCGGGCTTGGAATTGGGGTTGGGGCCGGGTTTGGGGTTCGGTCCCGGAGCGGGCTCAAAATTGTAAGACGGAACAAACCAAGCGCGGCCGCGCTCCGCCTCCTCCTCGCCCCAAGTCTTCGCCGCCCCGGCGGCCGCGCCTTTGGCCTTGCGGCCGGGGATCTTCCCCTGCTGCGGGCGCAAGATTCCGCCGGGCGGGTAAATCCCCGTTTTCCAGCGCAAATCGGAGGCCGAGCTCGGACTCGGTCTCGAACTCGGACTCGGACTCGAACCCGAGCCCGAGAGCGCGGGCGAGCCGGTTTCGCCCGGCGCGGGCGCCGATGCGCTGTTGCCGGCCGATCCCTTGGCCAAACCGGTTGAGGGCGTTGCCGTTGTTTCGCCTTTGCGCCGCCCGGGCGCCGGCGAAGGCGCGCCCGAGGGCGCGTCGAGCCGCCCTTCGCGGTGGGTCGGGGCGGATGAGCGCCGGGCGCCGAACAGCGCGCCGAAATTGGGGTTGAGCCGAGGATCGGCCCCCGAGCCCTTTGCTCCGGCCGATCCCCCCAAAGCATCGGATGTCGCGCCCGATCCGCTTGCCGCGGAATCTCGGGGAAGGTCGGCCGATCCCGGGCGCTCCGGCTCCCGGAGGCTTGAGCCCGGGGCCGAGGCGAGCCCGGGCGCCGGTTTTCTTTGGGCGCGCCCCGACGGCCCCGCGCCAAGCCCGTTGTCCTTTTTCTTGGCAAACCGCGGCGACGGGGCGGGCGCGTGCAGCTCCTTGTACGAATCGTATAGGCTTTTGACGCTGATGGTGGAGGATGCGGTTGACTGCGCGGAGGACTCATCGGATCGGTCGACGGCGCGCAAAACATAAATTTTGCCGCCCTCGCGGCGCGACCACACGGCCCCGGCGGGCTTTTTCGCCTCGGCCCCGACCGCGTCCATCGCCGCCAAGCGGTAGGCGCAGACTCGGGCGTTGACCAACTCGCGCAGCGAAAAAACGGTGCGCCCGCTGTTGGCGTTCCACGCGACCAAAACGCCCAAGTCATCCGACGCCACGCAGTCGCGTCGGGCGTCCAGAGCGGCCGCGACGTCATCGGGCAGTGTCGCGTCAAAATCCGAGGCGGCGACCGAACCCGCCAAAGACGATCCGCCGCGGCTCGCATCGCCCCACGAGGCCAAAGAAAAAGTCAAAAACGACGCGGCCCAAAGCAGCGGCATGGCGCCGGATTGACGCAGCGTCCGGGCGCCCAAGGCCAAGCACGCGGCCGCCAAAGCCGCGCAGATCGTCAAGGCCAAGGCGGCCGGAGCGTCGAGCCAAGCCTCGGCGGAGCCCGGCGCCGCCGCGCCCCAACCGGAAACGGCGCGGCCCAGCGCCAAAGCGCCCGCGACGGCCAAGCCGGCGGCGCACAGCGCGCCCGACGCCGCCTTGAGCGCGAGCGCGCTTCGCCCCGCCTGCAGCGCCAACCCCCGCGATCCCCACGCCAACAAAGCGGGCGCCGCGACGATCGACGCCATGGGGTCGGGATCCGCCTGGGCGCCCAAAAAAACCGCCGACAAGGCCAACCACAAAGCGCAAAAAACGTCGGGGGCCAAGCCGGAGCGATCGGACAGGCGATCCGTCTCGCGCCGGGCTCGAGCGGCCGCCTCATCCCGGGCGGCCGCTCGAGCCCGATCGGATGATCGGGGAAAAGAGCGGCGAAAGCGGGCCGAACCCGATTGATCCGCTTCGGCCCGCCCATCCGGCCCCGGCCGGCCCGACAAGCCCGACGGCCCCGAAACAGGCGAAAAAGCGCGCGCGGCGCAAGGCGCGGCGCCGAGCGCATCCAAGCGGCGCGCATAAGGCGAGGCCGAAGGCGAAGCCAACGCGCGCAGCGCGAAGGAGTCATCGCCCGCGCCGGGCCCGCTGCGGGCGAAGCCCCTCATTGCCCGTTTCTTGCCCCTGAAATTTTTTTGGGCTTCGCCGCCCGCCGCGCCGCCGCGGCGCAGGCGCACGATCCGTTCGGTTTCGCGCTCGGTTTGCTCGGCGATTTGGGCGGCCCGCGACCGGCGCCGGGCCGCCTCTTTCGCCGCCCGAACGGCCGCGCCCGCCGCAAGCGCGGCCGCCGCGGCCGCGGGCGCCAAAGCGGCCAAGGCATATGCCGCCGCGAGCGCCGGGGAAAACCCCGAACCGCCCGCGCCCGGGCCAAGCGGGCCCCAAGCGTTTTGCGCAACCCAAGCGTCGCGCCACTGCGGCCGTTCGGACAACGCCGCGAACCAAGCGGCGGCCAAGGGCAAAAACAGCCCCGCGGCGCCCAAAGCGGACAGAATCGACGGCGCGACGGCGCGGCGCGCCCCCAGCGCCGCGGCGCCAAGCGCCCACAGCGCCCAAAACGCGCCCATAAAGGCCGCGGCGAACCACCCCCACGAAGACGCCCCCAAAGCCAAGCCTGCGGCCATGATCGCCGCCGAGCCCGCCGTTCCGCCCACGCCCGCCGTCCCCGCCGCGAACAGCGAAAAAGCGGCGAACACGGCCGCGTCGCCCGTCAAGGCGTGAGCCGAGACAAAGACGCCCGGGCAAGCCAGAGCCAAAGCGAAAGCCGGGGCGAACCCTTGGGATCCGCGCAACCGCCCCGCCAAGGCCGCGCACATGAAAGCGCCGAGCAAGCCGAACAGCGCCCCGGCCCACTTCGCCCCCGCAAAAAACGGCCAACCCAGCCATTGCGCCAAGTTGCCCAAAAAGACCGCCGCGCGCGCAAAAGCGGGGGCTTCGGCCACGTAAGGGAAGCCGTAAACGGAGGGGAACCAAGAGCCGCCCGGGGCCGCCGCCGCGGCGAGCGCGGCTTTTGTGAACGCATCGCCCGCGGCTTGCGGCCCATAGCCCAAAAACTCAGGCCACAGCCACAGCAGCGTCAACGCCGCAAGCGGCAGCCACCCCGCTCCCGCCCGGTTCGATCGGCGCCTTTCCGGCGCAAGGTAAGTGAGCATGCAAAATCAACCGCAAAAAGCCCGGCGCAATCCCGCGGCGCATCGGCCCAACGCCAATGCCGCCGAAGCGTCCCAAACCGCGCAACGGGCGCGGGCGCCGGCCAAAGCCGCTATTTTACCCCTCCCGCGCCCCGACGCCCCGAAAGCCCGCCCGTCCGCGGCCGCGCAAAAACCATCGGGAAAAACGCCATCCCTCCCCGTCTCCAACCAAAATGGAAAAAAAGAACAGGCGCCCAACGAAAGCTTAAAAAAGGCGAGAAAGACAGAACAAAAGCGGCGCGAGACAAAGGAAGAGAACAAAGAGGATTGAAGAGGAAAGTTGAGGAAAGCCGCGGAAGGTTGAGGAAGGTTGAGGAAAATTGAGGGGGAAATGGAAAAACCCAAAGGGTCGGCCTTTGGGTTTTTCATGCGCCAAGAGCAAAGCGACGCGCGCTTAGCTTTCCGCCTTTTTGAAATGGGACGCGACTTTGGCGGAGAAGTCGCGGCTTCTTGGCTTTTGCTTGTCCGTGCACAGCCCCTCGAATTCCTTGAGCAGCTTCTTTTGCGCCGACGTCAGGCTCACAGGGGTCTCGACGTCGACGATGCAATACAAATCGCCGTAGCCCGAGCCGTTGAGCCTCTTGACGCCCTTGCCCGCGAGGCGCAGCTTGCGGCCGCTTTGAATGCCCGCCGGAATCGAGATCTTGGCCCTGCCCAACAGCGTCGGCACCTCGATTTCCCCGCCCAAGGCGGCGGTGGCGAAGCTCACCGGCATTTCGAAAAACAGGTCGTCGGAGTTGGCGGGGCGGGAAAAAATCTCGTGCTCGCGCACGTACACCGTCACGTACAGATCGCCCGCCGGCGCCCCGTAGCGCCCGGCCTCCCCTTCGCCCCGAATCTTGAGCGTCATCTCGCTTCGAATGCCCTGCGGCACGGTCACCAGCAGCGCCTTCGTGTCCAAACGGGAGCCCTTGCCCGAGCACGAGGGGCAGGGATCTTTGATGATCTTGCCTTGGCCGCGGCAATAAGGGCAGGGGCTCTCGACTTTGAAAATGCCTCGGGACTGAACCAAGCGGCCCGTGCCGTGGCAATGGGGGCAAGACTCCACGTCGCTGCCCTTTTTGGCGCCCGACCCGCCGCAATCGTCGCACACCCGCTCGACTTGGTAGCGAACGTTCTTCTTGCAGCCGCGGGCCGCCTCCTCCAAAGACACCACGATTTGAACCTGCGCGTCGCGCCCTCTGCGGATGTCCGAGGCGCCGCCTTGGGCGCCGAAAAGATCGGAAAATTGGGAGAAGATGTCGGAAAAGTCGAAGCCGCCGCCGAAGCCGCCGAAGCCTTGGGCCATGTTCTCGTCGGTCTGGCCCGTTTTGTCGTAGTAGGCGCGCTTCTCAGGATCGGACAGCACGGCGTAGGCGACTTGGATGTCCTTGAACTTCTCCTCGGCCTCTTTGTTGCCCGGATTGCGGTCAGGGTGATATTTCATCGCCAAGCGCTTGAACGCTTTTTTGATTTCATCGTCCGAGGCGCCTTTGCTTAGGCCCAGCGTCTCATACAGATCTTTGCTCTTGTCGTCGCTCATGTTCGTTCCGATTGGGCGGGCGCCTCGATGGGGCGAACGCCGAATGCTTCGCCATCGGCTTATGTCAATTATATCAAGCCATTGCGCAGGCGGGCCGCAAGCTTCGGCCCGCAGCGCGGATCGGCGGGCCGCCGGGCGAATCCGCCGCATGCGGTATAATGCGGGCGGTTTTCGTCTTTTCAACGGCCCCGGCCGCAGGGCTTGGCGAATTCGGGAGAAAAGAGGCGATGGCGCAACAAACCGGCCGCGAGACGGCCTTGCAGCAAAGCGACGGCCAAAACGGCAAACCTCCCGTCGATTTGGTCATCGACACCGACCCCGGCCAAGACGACGCCTTGGCCATCATGATGGCGTTCGGCTTGGAGAAGATGGGCTTGGCCAAAGTGCGCGCCATCCACGCCGTCGCGGGCAATGTGGGGCTGGAGCTCACGCAGCGCAACGCCCGCGTCGTGCGCGATTGGGTCGGCAGGCCGGATGTCCCCGTTCGCGCGGGGGCGTCGCGGCCGCTGTTGAAGCCGCTTTTGACCGCCGAGCATGTGCACGGCAAAACGGGGCTGGACGGGGTTGAGCTGCATGAGCCGCGCGCCGAGCTTAGCCCCGAGCACGCCGTCGACGCGTTGCGCGAACTGCTGCTCAACGCCCCCGAGCGCTCGGTCACCGTGTGCGCCATCGGCCCTTTGACCAACTTGGGCTTGGCGTTCGCCACCGACCCCAAGATCGCGCGGGGGGTGAAATCGGTCGTGGTGATGGGCGGCTGTTACTTCGAGCCCGGCAACGTCTCCCCCAACGCCGATTTCAACTTTTTCGTCGACCCCGCAGCCGCCCAGATCGTGCTCAACGCGGGCGTCGATCTGAAGATCATTCCCCTCGACGTCACGCACAAGGTGCTGTCCAACGCCTTGCGCATTGAGCGGCTCAAGAGCCTGCCCAACGAAAACGGCCCGCGCGCCGCCGCAATCCTCTCCTGCTTCGAGCGCTACGACGCCGACAAGTTCGGCTTGGGCGGCGGCCCAATGCACGACCCCTGCGCGATCGCCATGTGCGTCGCCCCCGAAATGTTCGTCGGCCGGCGCGTCCACGTCGGGGTCGAAACATCGCAAGGCCAAGCCGAAGGCGCCTCGATCGTGGACTGGGCCGACACCTTGGGCTTGGAGCCCAACGCCTTTTGGGCCAACGGCGCCGACGACGAGGCATTCTTCGAGCTGTTCACGCAAGCCATCGCGCATTTGCCCTAGGCCCCGCCGGTCCGAGCCGTTTTCGAAATCCCCGGGAGCGCGAGAAAGAGAAAAGGAAAAAAGGAAAAAAGGGAAAAGGAACAAGGAACAAGGAACAGAGAAAAACGGGCGAGGAGGAAGCAGGGCAACGGCAAGGAAGCGATCAGGGAAAAACAAGAGCGAGAAGAAGGAAAAAGCAGGAAAAAAAGTAGAGAAAAAAAGGTAGAAAAACAACGAAGAAGGGCAAGCGGGGCAAGGCGCCGAGCCCCGGCCCAAAGCGAGGTCGCGGCGCAGCTTGCGGGGCGCTTCCCCGCTTTTTTTGCCTTTTTGCCTTTTTGCCTTTTTGGCGTCGCGCGCCGCCAAACCGCGGGCGAGCGGCGAAGAGAGCCGAATCGATCCAAGACGATTCGCTCATCGATCCAGAATGATGTGCTGCAC